>JAKLJW010000051.1 GCA_023150935.1 Candidatus Binatia bacterium
CTATACGACGCTACATGACGGAGCTGGTGGATGCGCCCGGCAGACGGCCTCCCCCCAATCATGGGTGTCTTCGTCTTCAATCATGGGTGTCTTCGTCTTCATGCTCGACTGGGGCTGGGGCGTCGACGCGCTGCTCGGATCCGAGACCCGCAAGCACGAGGATCTCGATCTGGTCGTCGATTTAGCAGACGTCCAGGATATCCAGGCCGCTCTTTACCCGCTCGGCTTCTCCATGCACGAGGATCACCTCCCGGTCCGCTTTGTTCTTCGGTCTCGGGCAGGAGCGCAGCTCGATTTTCACACGGTCACGTTCGACGACGAGGGTGGCGGCCTGCAACCGCAACCGAACGGGGGTGTTTTTCGCTACCCGCCGGAAGGCTTCGTGGCGGGCCGCGTCGAAGGCCGCGAGGTGCGGTGCATTGGGCCAGAGGTTCAGATTCTCTGCCACCTCGGGTACGAACCCACCACGAAGGATGCGCGTGATGTACTTGCCCTGTGTCGGGAGTTCGGTCTCGCCATTCCCACGGCGTACGCCGGGTTTGCCGGCCGGAGTGCGGGCTAACTCGGCGATGGAGCTGACCGGCCGCAGACTGTGGCATGCGGGGTCGGGTGGCCGCCGGCCGCCGCAATACGGTGGTTGACACGGCGGCGTCCGGCGGTCGAGACTGCGGGGAATGCGGCGGCCGGCAGCTCCTTGCCAAACCGTTATGGGCGGTCGAGCGCTGCAATGACCGTCGTCAGTGGCCGTAGTGCCACAGGAGCGATCGATGATCGAGTTCGCGATCCGCACGCTGCTGTCGGAATTCAGTCTTCTCATGCTCGCGGCCGCGTTCGTCTTGGCCGGGAGTCAGACCCGGCTGAGTACAAACCCGGACCGCGGGTTTGCTGACGCGCTCTTTGGCTGGCTGCTTCTGCTGTCGCTGGGTCTGCAGGGTGTGTACACCTTCGTCGTACATGTGTTCTTTCCTGCATGGGCGGCGGCACACATCGGCTGGGCGGTAAGCCCGTTCCAGTATGAAGTCGGCATTGCCGACCTGACGGTGGGCGTGCTCGGCATCGTCGGATTCTGGAGCGGCTTCAGTTTCCGACTGGCCGCCGCGATCGCGGGCATCGTGTGGTACTGGGGCGACGCGATCGGTCATGTGCGCCAGATGATCGTCGCCGACAATTACGCACCGGGCAACGCGGGCTCGTGGTTTTGGACCGACGTGATCGTGCCCGTGTTGTTGCTCCTGTGTCTGCGCGTGTTGTGGACGCGGGAACGGACCACCGATCGCGCGTGAGCGTGGGCAGCCCCGGCATGTCCGGCGCCAGCGACGGCCGGCCGGGAGACCGTTCGTTAGCCGGCATTCCGTCATAGAGGCCGTCTATGCTGGTGAAACCGCGAGGCGCAGCGCCCTTCATCCGGGCGGTGAGGGCATGGACGAACGGGCCGGACAGTACTGAACGACGTAGCCACGTTCGGAGCCCGACGAACACGCACATTGCTTGTCATCGGTCGGATACTGGTACGCATCGGGACAGTCGACCGTCACGCACTGCAGGCCCGTTACCCGCGTCCCCCGGGTGGTGTACGAGCAGGCGGAGTTGGTCGTCCAATTGACCGGCACATTGAAGAAAATGCTCGCTCCGACCGCGACGCAGTTGTTCGGATCGGCGCCGGCGCTACCGCACAGTGGCGGCGGGTCACATGGAGCGGTACCGAAGTTCGTGCTCAAGTTCACGAAGTCGTTGCCGGCGAACGCGTTGGGGCTGAACTCGAAACGCGTGCCAAACGTGCCGTCCTGCACCATACCCGGCCCGCAACAGTTGTTCTGCAGGGCACAGATGCCGCGACCGCTCAGGTTCGGATTGCAGTACGCGGCAAAGATCGCATTGGTCCCCAGCCACATCCAGCCTTCGCGTTGCACTGCGGCCGGCGTCGGCGGCGCCGGATCGAGCGCCGTCCAGTCGTCACAATCGGGGCACTGGTCGGCGGAGAGATTCGGGTACGGGATCACAAAGTACGATCCGCCGGCGTTCAGGGTGGAGATCGACACGGAGGTTTGCCCACCGTTTGCCGCCAGCGGCGGGGGCGGGGTGGGCAGCGTCGGACTCGTATAGAGCGTGAGATCGACCGGGCAGTTGTTCACGAAGGTGAGCATCCCCGGAGCGACGACTGCCGGAACCGGCTCCGGTGGAGGTGTGGCTGTCGCGACGACGGGACACGTCTTGGTCGGCGTCGGCGATGCCGGACAATCCTCGGCAACATCGCCGCTACCGCCGCAGAGAACCACCGCCGTCGGCGTCGCGGGCAATGGCGCCGCACCGTCGTCGTCGGAACCGCACGCGGCGGCCGCGCCGGCCAGAAGGATCGCGATCAACCGATACCCTGGCCGCTTCATTGGCAACTGCACCCTCATCGAGTGGCCCCTGCGACGGCGTGGACGACGTACAGAACAGCACGTGGCATACCAACGCGGTCATCGCCCCATGTTCGCAGCTCCGTGCTGGACGCCATGCGATCGACGGGCACCGGTTTACTCGACCGTCACGGAAGCGACGCGTGAGTGCCCCATCCCCAGATACCCGATCGTACTCATCCCCTGCCATCTTCCTCCGCCCTCTACACTATTTCACCGCAAGGAGAGTGTCTCACCCTCATTGGCGCAGAGGGGCGGCTGCATCACCAACCCCCCGGCACCAATCGTATCGCGTGCGAGGCCTGCGAGCGGCACGCGCCGGCTTCTCAACTGCGCAGCGGGTTGACCACCTCGATCCGCGAGAACTGCAGGAAATCGGTGTCGGTCGTGTAGATGCGCCGAACGCCGTGCTCGCGCATGAGGACCGCCGTCCGCACGTCGAAGAACAGGTTGCCGCTCGGATGAGTGATCTCGGCAAGGACCTCGGAGAGCAACTTCCAGTGAGGATCGCCGGAGTTAATGACGTGGATGTTGTCGGCGTCGATCAGCGGCTGCAGGAAAGCGATTCCCTCGCGCCACGTCAGAGGTTTGGGGAAGACCTTCGGATGCGTCGACACACGCAGGAACTCGTACAGAATTCCATCGGTAACGTACCAGGGATCGCGCGAACCGCCGACGCGGGCGAGGAAGTCGCGCGCCCGCCGGTGCTCGTCGGCGTCGGAGTTGGCGGCGTAGAGAAAGAGATTGGTGTCGATGACGCCGGGCAATCAGGAGTCCATCAGGGCTTCGAGGGCATTGCGGTCGCCGAGGTTCACGCGTGGCCGGCCCATGGAGAACGCCGGTAACTCGAAGGGCTTGCGTGCTCCACGCCGGCGCCGCTGCAACCCTTCGGAAAGCAGAGTATTCACCACTTCGGAGAGCTGCCGTCCCTCGCGTTGGGCGATCTCGCGGACGCCGTCGATGCAGGCGTCTTCCAGAACCAGCGTCGTGCGCTTCACGCGGGGAACCATATGGCGGATACATACAGGTGTCAATAATCGGCACCCATACGCCGCACGTGCCCTGTCGCGTATGAGCGGCCCGGCCGATTTTCGCGCGGCCGGTCCAGGGGGGCGGGAATGTCCTGGAACGGACGTTATGGCAAAACGGCCGTTAATACGGCATATGCGCACGGCAAGGGCTGCAAAGGTCTGACCCAGCGAGCGTTCGCGATGCTTCTCGGCCTAACCCTTGTGCGGTTTGCGGCGCAGGCAACCCTGGAAGGATGCGCTCCTTCCCGAGCGACGAAGCCGCCGTTGGGCCTGGCCGGGCGTTTCCGCACCCCACCCACCGCCGGCCACCGCAAACCACGGAAATCGTCGCGCTGCGCGCAGACCTTCGGCGCGAGTAGCGCACAGGAGCCGGGCTGCCCTCAGCCCGGTGTCTGTGTCGCGTTCACCCGGCGCGCGGAGGGCCGACGCCGGAACAGATCGCTCACCGCTACCAGGCACTGTCTTCCGCGTGGGCCGGGGGTGGGGCCGGGGTGGCACCTCCGCAAGTGCCCGAAGAGGCTTGACAATACATAATAAACAGATCTGAATTGGGGGCTTGCCGGGCCGCTTTGGGGCGCCGAATGGTGGCGTGCAGGGAGGGTGGGCATGGCGCGCGCGCATCGGATCCACGTGCCGGGGCACGTGCGGCACCTGACCCATCGGTGTCACAACCGGCGGTTCTTGCTGAAACCTGCGCGCGATCGGCACGTGTGGCGGGCGTGGCTGTCCGAAGCGCGGCGGCGCTTCGGACCGTGCGTGCTGGACTACGCGGTGACCGCCAATCACGTTCACCTCCTCGTCCGCGACCGGGGCCAAGACGAGATCCCCGCCAGCATGCAGCTCGTCCAGGGGCGTACGGGACAGGCCTACAAGCGCCGCAAGCGGCGTCGCGGCGCGTTCGGCTTGAACCAAATCGGGGTCGGAATCGGGATCGGAATCGAGGAGGACATGAGCTTCGGCCACGAGCGACTTGACGTCTACCGAGCAGCCATCGAGTACGTGGGCTGGGTACAGCGGACGACGGATCGATTCCGATGCCGATACCGATTCCGACCCCGAGGGGAACTGGTTGCCAGGGAAATGCCGAACAGGAGGCTCCGCGTGCTCGGCACCACGGGGCCGAGCGGCCAGGCGGGCAGCGTTCCGGTCCGGCGCCGGTTGGTGAGATTCGGCGTTATGGGCGAATCAGTACCATCGAGCCCGACGGCGACCGCTACGTCCTCCGCGACGGGGCCGCCGCCTATGGACGCGATTCCACCGCCGAAACTGCCGCCCTAAGCGCAGAATCCGCCCGCTGCGGAGCCCTGTTCCTTCGTTGTTTCAGTCGCTTCTTGCGAATTTCGCCATGTAGTGGCGACCAAGTCGGTTGCCAGTGGCGTTGTGGCGCAGGCACAATGCACAGTGAGGCGATGGTGTTGGGATGTACCTGCGGGCGACGCGGCGACGTAAGGACGGGAAGGTTCGCGTCTACTGGCAGCTGGTCCGCTCGGTGCGACAGGGGCGCAAGGTGCGGCAGGAAACGGTGGCGCACCTGGGAGAGCTCGATGCCGAGGGGCGTGCGAAGGCAAGAGCGCTGGCAGAGTCGATCACGGGGCGTGCGGCCAGCAACGGCAATCAAGGGGATTTGTTCACGGCCTCTGCGTTTGCGGTGGAGCCGGTTGCGGTCGATCTCAAAGGTGTGCGACTCGAACGCAGCCGATCCTTCGGGGCGGTGTGGCTGGGATGGAAGCTGTGGCAGGCACTGAAGTTCGACGAGTTGTGTGCCGAGCTGATGCCGCGCGGACGTGAGGCGGTACCGTGGGCGGACGTCGTGGCGATCCTGGTGATCGGTCGGCTGTGCGAGCCTTCCAGTGAGCTGCACGTGGCCGAGGACTGGTACCGCAGCACGGCGCTGGCGGATCTGCTGGGAGTGGAGGCCGAGCAGATCTACGACGAGCGACTCTACCGCGCCCTCGATCAGCTCTTGCCGCACAAGGGGGAGATCGAGCAGCACCTGGTGAAACGGCTGGGGGAACTGTTCGCTATCGAGTACGACCTGCTTTTGTACGACGTGACCAGCACCTACTTCGAGGGTGTCGGTGATCCGGAGAACTGCAAGCGCGGCTACCGCCGCGACCACCGGCCGGACTGCGTGCAGGTGAACGTGGCGATGGTGGTGACGCGGGAGGGGATTCCACTGGGCTACGAGGTGTTCGCGGGCAACACGGCCGACGTGGACACCGTGGAGGAGATCGTCACCGCGATGGAGCAGCGCTACGGCAAGGCGCAGCGGGTCTGGGTGATGGACCGGGGAATGGTCAGTGCCGAGCGCATCGAGTGGCTGCGGACCGGAGGGCGGCGCTACCTGATCGGGACTCCGCGCGCCGAGCTACGGCACTGGGCCAGGGAACTGGCGGACAAGAGCAACTGGCGTGAGATTCGCGAGGACGTGCAAGTGAAGATCTGTGCGGGACCCGATGGCCAGGAGAGCTTTCTGCTCTGCCGTTCGGCGGCGCGCGCGCGTGGAGAAAGAGAAGGCCATGCATCGCCGTTTCTGCGAACGCATCGAGCAGGGGCTGCACAGTATCGGCCGACGCATCGAGAAGGCAAAGCGTGCGCTGGACCGCGGTGCAATCGAGCGCCAGATCGGCCGCCTGCTCGAGCGCAACAGCCGCGCCGCGGCCGCCTACTCGATCACGCTGCTCGACGATCCCGCTCCGGCCGGCATTCGCTTGCAGTGGAGCAAGCCCGAGCAGTGGGAAGAGTGGGCGGCAGTGAGCGAGGGTACCTACATCCTGCGCACCAACGTCTCGGACTGGAGCGAGGAAGAACTCTGGCGAACCTACATCCAGCTCACCGCAGCCGAGGCCGCTTTTCGCATTCACAAGTCCGAACTCGGCATCCGCCCCATCTGGCATCACAAGGCCGATCGGATCAAAGCGCACATCTTGGTCTGCTTTCTTGCCTACGTGCTGTGGAAGACCTTGCAGAAGTGGCAGTCGAAGGCGGGGCTCGGCGACAGTCCGCGCACGATCCTCACCGAACTCTCCCGCATCCACTCTGCCGACATCGCGCTGCCGCTGGCCAACGGCAGCGGCCGCGAACTGCGAATTCGTTGTGTGGTGCGTCCCGAGACCGAACAAGCCATCCTTCTCGATCGACTCGGGCTCACCTTGCCGGAGAGACTCCAGCCGCCGAAGACCATCGACCTTCAGCAAATGTAGTGGCGACCAGAAGACCTAAGTGGTTGATTTATCGAGAGTCGCCCTCTTGAACTGTGGAAGTTGGGCTAGGTTTCAGTAACTTGCAGAGGTGCCACCCCGGAGCCAAGATCGGCGAACGGCTGAGTAGTTGATTTAAGTGCCGGGGACGGGGATCGAACCCGTACGGGGGAAACCCCCACGGGATTTTAAGTCCCGTGCGTCTGCCAATTCCGCCACCCCGGCCTGGGGGGATCTGAGGGCCCGAGGGCCTGGAGCCATGGTTGCGGCGCCGTGACCTGGAAATGTCCGGGCTTACTCGCCGACTGCGGTGCCGCCGTGGCGCGGTCTCTCCGCTCCGCCGCTCGGCCGCTCCTCGACCTTTCCACCCTTCGACTCCTCAACTCCTGCTCCACCACGATACAGCCGGTAATCCACCTCCGGAAAGATGTTGTCCATCGCCTCCAGCGCGACGAGGCGCTCCACGTCCACCTCGCCGTTCTCCAACGCGTCGGCCAAATAGCAAAACCGCGCCACGTGATCGCGGACCCGCCGCGCCGCGTACTCCGCCGCCGTCCCCGTATTAATGATGAAAGGCCAGTCGGAACTCTGCCCCAACAACAACTCCCGCATGCACTGCTGCAACACTCGATGCGTCAGCTCCGGCACCGCACCGCTCGACCCGTAGCGCTCCACCAACCCCTCCAGCCGCCGCCCACACTCGTACAACGGCGGATACAACCAGTCCGTCGCCCCGTTCAACCAGCCCTCGAAATATCCCTTGTGCCCCCAGGTCGACGTGCACGGTACCCCCGTCTGATGCACCGGATGCCGATCGAGATACGCCGACAGACCGATCAACTCCACCGTGCCCTGGTCGAACGCCGCCTTGCGAATCACGAAGTCCAGCCACTGCGGACCCTCGAACCACCAGTGCCCGAACAGCTCCGCATCGAACGGCGCCACCACCACCGGCGCCGTCTCCATTACCGCACTCAAATACTCCACGTGCGCCACCCGCTGATGCAGGAAGTCCCCGGCATGCTGTGCCGCCCGCTCCCGCGCCACCTCCGGCCGATACGGCTCCTTCCACCCCGTTGGCCCCGTGATGCGATGGTACTTGATGCCCGTGTCGACCCGCACGTCACCGGCGATGTACGGCCTGATGTAATCGAAATCGAGATCGTGCCCGATGTCGCGATAGAACTCCCGATAATCCGGATGCCCCGGGAAACCCTCGCGGGCCGACCAGACCTGCTTGGTGCTCGCCTGATCGCGCCCGAACGCCGCCACGCCGGCCGGCGTATACAGGGGCGCATACACGCCGTAGTACGGCGTCGCACTGGCGTGATCGATGCCGTGCGACTCCACGAAGAAATACCGCACCCCCTCGCGCGCCAACAGCTCGTCGACGCCCGGATAATACCCGCACTCCGGGAGCCACATCCCCTGCGGCCGCCAGCCGAACACCCTTTCGAAGTAGTCGAGGCCGGCGCCGATCTGCGCCGCCACCGCCCGCGGCTGCGCCGCAAACAACGGCATCAACATGTGCGTCGCCGTCGTCGTCACCAGCTCGATCAAACCCGCCTCGTGAAAGCGCTTGAACGCCGCCGCCAGTCGCCCGCCGTACCGGTCGACGAACACCGCCTTCGTGCGCCCGAAAAACTCCCGGTAAAACCCGGCAAGATAATGGAAATGACCGTCGTTGCGCGTCCGCTCCAGTTCCTTCTCGCTGAGCTCGATGCACCGCGCCAGGTGCGCCGCGTAACGCTCCTGCAGCAACGCGTCCTCCAACATCGCCAGTAGACTCGGCGAAATCGACACCGTGAGCTGCGCCCGCACTCCCTCGGCGCATAAACGTTCCAACACCTCCACCAACGGCACGTACGTCTCGCCGATCGCCTCGAACAACCACCGCTCCTCTAGAAACGAGTCGTATTCCGGATGGCGCACGTACGGCAGATGGGCGTGCAGAACGAAGGCGAGATATCCCTTAGACACGAACCGCCCCCTCCAGCCGGTGCAGCAGGATCTCGTAGAGCAGATAGTGCTGCGCCGTCACGCTCTCCAGCGACGGCGCCTCGGTCGCACGCTTCTTCGCCGTCAGGCGCCGCATGCTGGCTTGCAGCGGGTTGGCCAGCAGCTCCTGCACACCCCAGACGATCGAGCCCGGGTTGTCGTAGGTAACCAGACCGTTCTGCCCGTGCACCACGCACCGGATACCCGCCTGGTGCGTGGTCAATACGGGCCGCCCACTGTCGATTGCCGCCTGCGCCACCGCCGCGTCCTGCCAGGTCCGCGCCGGAATGACCACGAAGTCGCACGCGTGCAGCAGCGCGTCGAACATCCCCTGGGTCACGTCCCCGAAGAAACGGCAGCGATAACCGAGCCCCACATGCCAGGCTCGCGCCTCGAGCTCGCCCCGCAGCGGTCCGTCGCCGGCAAACGCGAACTGCACCGTACCGTGCGAGCGGCACACGATCGTCGCCGCCTCCATGAGGAGGTCCGCCCCGGCCGCGTGCGACACTTCTGCCGCAAACAACACCAGCGGCGCCTGCGGATTGAGCTGGAAGTTCCGCTTCACCTCGCCGGGGTCGCCCTGCCGCCCCGCATCGCCCGCATCGACGATGTCCGGAATTACCACGACACGTTCCCCCGCGGCGCCGAACAGACTCAGCACTTGCTGGCGCGTCGCCGAGTGCGGCACGACAACCACCTCGGCGCCGTGCACCGCCGCCCGCTCACGATCGACGATCGCCGCCGCCAGCGGATGCGACAGGTTGCCCTGCGCGCGTTCGTGCTCGGTGGAGTGCAACGACAGGATCAACGGCAACCGCAACGCCTCCGCGGCGGCCAGCCCGACGCCCGCCGAGTACCAGTCGTGCGCGTGGAGCAACTCGAACGGCCGCTCCCGGTGCGCCGCCAGCAGCGCGGCGTATATCGGCCTCGCCGCCGCGTCCAACGTCGCCAGCGGATCGTCGGCGTCGTGAGCCTGCACGCCCGCGGGCGGCGTCGCAAACTGCGTCACCTCGCCGCCGAACCGGCGCAGACGCTCGGCAAGCTGGGTGGTCAGAACACGCAACGGGCTGTCCGCCTCGGCCCACGGATCTACGAACAGCATCGCCACCGACACCGATCCGCGCGGCGCGATGCCGGCCAGCTCGCGGTTCAGCCTCTCGTAGGCGGGAGCGTCGAAGATGTTCTCGACCGGAAAGACTCGTTTGAAACCGCCGCTGACAAACAGGCCTTCAAGCTGGAAGTTGCCGGCCGCGCGGTCGCGGTCGAAGAATACCGTGGCCGAGCGCACCGCCGCACGAAAAGCGCCGTCGCCGCACCTGATGCCGATCTCGGCCAGCCGGTGGCGACCCGGTTCGTCGACGCCGAAGTAGTAGCTGCCGCTCAGGCCGCCGACATCGATATCGAAGAAACGGTGTGCGTTGTAGCCGTCGAACACGACGTCGGTGACGTCGTAAAAGCGAATCGCCAGCGGCGCGCGCCGGCCGGCCTCTCCCGCCGCAGCCCGCAGACGATCCAGCGATTCCTGTCGCAGGTGCCAGTGCACGTGCCCAAGGCGCGGGTGCACCATGTTCAACACCAGCGTGTCGGTGGCGCAGGGGATCGGATAATTCTGCCCGATCTCCCAGGCGATTTCGCGCAGCCGTTCTTGGGTCAACATTGTCGCGGGTCCTGTGCCGAACGGGCCTCGGCTCTCGCTACGCCCCGGCCCTGTCGCAGTCAACCGCCCGCCACCCCGCCGGGTCAAGCGACACCCGCTCCTTGCACCACCGCGAGCCCCTTGCAGCGATGCGTCTCAAAACGGCCTTCCACGACCCACAAGAAGACCCACCGGACGCCCGGAGCAAAGGCAAAAAGCAGGATGGACTTATGGCACGACCCGTGCTTCATATGACCTTCGGCAGGAGACCTCATGATGAAACCAGTGAAAGTCCGGCGTGTCTTGTTGAAGTTGATCGTGTCGTTGCCGATCAGCCTCGGGGCGATCGGCGGGGTGGCGGCGGCGCTCGAGGACGCTCCGCAGATGACCGAGGCCGCGCAGGAAGTAATCGCGCGAGCGGCGGCCCCGATTACGCATTACCGTCAGTGGACTGGGCCGTCCAAGGAGGTAACGAACTCCGACCTCGGGACGGCGGTTACCACTTCCCGCGACGTTCCGGATCTGGGAACGATGCTCCTGCTCGGGTCGGGTCTGTTCGGAATCGGCGTGCTGCGCATGCGACGTCAACTGCCGCGCGAAACCGGCGATGAAGACGGAGAGGTGAGCAAGGGCGGGGTGCTTCGGATCTAAGGTTTGCACCGGCTCACGGGCGGACTTCGTAGTAAGCGCTCACCGGATTTTCGAAGTCGTGACGTTTGAAGCGCGTAAAGCCGGCGGCTGCAGTCATCTCTCTTGCCACCGGCTCGCTGAACCCTAACGTGCCGAGTCCGGCGCCTTCGGGATGCGACAGCGCCGATGACATGCAACTGAGCACCGAAAATCCGTACATCATGGCGGCCATCGGGTTCTCGCGCAGGTTCTCCTCGAAGGTGGGTTTGGCGTTGATGTCGGCGATGAGCCAGGTGCCGTCGGGCTTCAACGCTCGTCGCACCGCCCGCATGACGTCGAGCGGGTGCGTCATGTCGTGAATGCAGTCGAAGGCCGTGACGAAGTCGAAGCCGGCGTCCTCGGGCAACGGGTCGGCGGTCGGATCGTGGAAGCTGACGTTGTCCAGGGCGGCGGCGCGGGCGTCCGCCTCCGCGTGTGTCAGGGCGTGCTTCGAGATGTCGTAACCGAAAAAACGCGAGGCCGGAAAGGCCTTCGCCATCTCGATCAGGGCAACTCCCGTACCGCAGCCGATGTCCGCGACCCTGGCGCCCGCGGCGAGCTTGCCGACCACGCCGTCGAGTTGCGGCAAGGCAATGGGCACCAGAATGGTGCGGAACCACGGCGCCAGCATCCCCTCCACGCCGCGCGCACCTTCGTGACCGAGCGCGTCGTACGGCAGGCCGATCCCGGTTTCAAACGACTCGAGTAACCGCTCGAGCACTCCCATCTGACTGGGTAGCGCCGCGAAGGCGCCGGCCGCGAAAGCGGGGCTCTCCTCGTTGGCGAGCACCAGCCCCCCAATCGGCGACATCGAGAAGCGTTCCTCTCCCACGTAATCGAGAAGCCCCGCGGCCGCCTGTCCGCGGAGCCACTCGCGAACCCAGCGCTCGTGCAGATTCGTCTTCTGCGCCAGCTCCACGCTGCTCATCGGCCCGGCATCCTGCATCGCCCGGTACAGGCCGAGATGATGTCCGAGATAGATCATCCCGGACATCACCAGTCCGCTCATCTGATCGAAGACGAGTTTGATGAAGCGGCGGATCTGCGCCGGGAAGTCGTTCGGGTCGGAAGGCATGAATGGTCCTCCTTCAGCCGGCAGTTACGGCCTGGCCTTCACGGTCGAAGAGATGCACGGCGGAGGGGGGTACGTCCAGCCCGATGCGGCCGCCGGGGTGAAGATCGTGCGTACCCGCGAGACGCACCACCAGACGGGGGCCTTCCGCGTCGGTCCCAACCCCAACATGGGCGAGGGTCTCGTGACCGAGGTATTCGACGTAGGCGACGCGCCCCCACAACGACGGGCGGTCGCCCGCATGGAGCCGGAACGACTCGGGTCGGATGCCGGCCGTGGTCACGGTCCGGTCCCGCTCCGGACGGACTTCCCGCGCCAGGTCTATGCACTGATCGCCGACACGGAGGCGCAACTCTCCGACCGCACCGGGCATCAGAACCGTCGGAAATAGGTTCATGGACGGATTGCCGATGAAGCCCGCAACGAAGGTGTTGGCCGGGCGTTCGTAGAGGTCGCGCGGACCGGCAACCTGCTGCAAACGGCCGTGGTTCATGACTGCAACTCGATGCCCGAGAGTCATCGCTTCGACCTGATCGTGAGTAACGTACACCATCGTCGTGTCGGTACGACGCTGCAGATCTGCAATCTCGGCGCGCACCTGGATGCGCAGCCTGGCGTCGAGGTTCGACAGCGGCTCGTCGAGCAGCGATACGGCGGGATGGCGCACGAGAGCCCGGCCCATGGCTACCCGCTGCCGCTGACCGCCGGAGAGCTCGCGCGGCAGGCGGTCGAGCAGAGCGCCGATGCCGAGAATCTCGGCAACCGCATCGACCTGACGGCCGATCTCCGTCGCCGACAGGCGCCGCATGCGCAGCGGGAACTCCAGATTGCGGCGCACAGACAGGAACGGGTAAAGAGCGTAATCCTGGAACACCATCGCCACGTTACGCTGCTGCGGCGTGAGGTCGTTGACGATGCGACCGCCAATACGCAGCGTTCCCGACGTCACTGCATCGAGGCCGGCCAGCAACCGCAGCAGCGTCGTCTTGCCGCAACCTGACGGACCGACGAACACCATTAACTCGCCGTCGGCGACCTGCAGGGAGCAGTCGCACACGGCGACGGTGCCGTTCGGATAGACCTTCTCGACGTTTTCGAATGCGACGCTGGCCACCGCCCCGACACTACGCAAAAGCGGCCGCCCGTGGCAACGCGGAACCGGCGGTCCGCCTCGCCTCCCTGACCGCGCAGCCGCGCAACCTCCGCTTACCTTACCCGCGCCCCGGACGAGCCCGGCTCTTCGGGCGCGACGGTGCCGTCGGTGCCGGCGGCGGCGCACATGATCGGCAGCGGATCGCGGTCGGGGAAGAAGTCCTCGGCGGCCAGCATCGGGATGACGTTCTGCACGATTCGATCGGCCGCGAAGTATCTCTGAATCGCCTGCTCGCCGAGGTGGTTGACCAGCGATAGAAACAGCATTGCCTGATCGAGCGTAAGATACTTGTAGGCAACCGTACCGCGCCGCGGGTCGATGGCGTCGTAGAAACCGTATTCGCCGTAGGCGTCGAAGCGTTCGGTCATCGTACGCAGATTGGCTACGGCGGCCTCCGGAACGACCGCGAGCGCCAGCGCGGCGGCATGCGGGCTGACCGGCCCGGGGTCGTAACCGCGCGAACCGAGGATGCGGGCGCCGAATTCGCCGTAGCCCGTCCCGTCCACCGCCGCGCTCGGCGACAGTCCCCAGACCGGATACCCAAGCTGGTCCTGGGCATACTGCTGTTGCACCAGCGCGTGGATGACGCCGTTGACCCCCAGACTGCGGCGGGCATAGCGCAACTCGTCGAGAACGAGCACCGGCATGAGCGCCTCGAACATGCTGCCACCCCACGAGGGCACATAGCGGTAGCCGCCCCAGATGTAGGCTCCCGCCACCACCGGAACCCCGTCGTGTTCGACGGTGTGCACGTCCTGCGGTTGGAGCGTCTGCCAGCCGCACGACGTGGGAAAAGTACGCAGCATCCGGTACCAACTGGCCGCCGGAACGTCGCCCTTACCGATGGCGATCGACACGCCGAGACGCGCCTCCGTATACAGGACTCCGTAATGGAATCCGGCGCGGCCTCCGGTCGTCAGCGAGTAACCGTGCGACACGAGTTGGGTGTCTTCATCGTACAAGAAGCCATAGTTCGAGGCGGCAATCAGACGCGAGGCGTGGTCGGCAATCTCCGGAAAGGCATTGCGCGCGACGATCAGACCCGCGGTGAGCCACGTCGAGTCCACGAACGAAACGAAGTTGCTGGTGCGCTCGAGCGACGTCGTGTCGTAGAAATTGAAGAAGAACCCCTCGTGCGTCGGCAGCCGATCGAGGGTTGCGAAAACTCGTTGCAGACGTTCCAGGGCTTCGAGGCGAGTCACGAACCCGAGGTCGGCCGCACCGATCACGGCCATCACGTAGAGCCCGATGTTCGTCGGACTGGTGTAATCGCCGATCCAGGCGGTTTCCACGGCGGTGCCGGTCGGCCCGAACGCGACGTGATCGATCGGCAGACCGTTCTCGCGGTCCGTGAAGGCGTCGAGGCCGCGCCAGGTGTCGCGTGCCAGACGGACGAGAAAATCGCGATCGCCGGCGGGCATCGTGGCGCGGTCGACAAGCAGCTGCTGCGGCCATTCCCGCAGGCGGTCGCGCAGGAAGGGACGGGCAGTATCGAGCCCGCCGTGCGCGGTGTTCCAGGCCTCCTTGAGTGGGGTCAGGCTCTGCTCCCATGGGGTCGAACCCGGTCCGTGCGGCGGCGCGCCGAACACCGACGGTGCACAGGCCTCCAGCCTGGTGCTCGTCAGCCGGGCCGGTGACGGAGTGATCCGAGGCGCGCCGGTCAACCAGTCCCAATCGAGGCCAGCCGCGGCGCTGCGAGGACCGAGCCCGGCGGTGAGACCACTGGTCGAGGCGTCCGGGAACCAGGTGGCCGGCAGGGTGGATGCACAGAAGCTGAGCAGCAGCCACCCGAGGTATTGCACTGAGCGGGGAATCGACACCGCGTTGAAAACCCTCTGCACTCTATACTGCCGGCGCCGCTTCGGCCGCCCGCCTTATACTTATTTATCGGGTCCGCAACGGCCGAAGTCAATTTCGTTCTTAACCTCGATCCCGGTCGGTCGAGCGCGGTCGTGTCCGGCCGCCGCCCCCCCCTTTACCGGCCGGTATTGGTGTTACCGCGCGCCCTCACTGCGGTTGCAGCGTGTACGACCAGGTTTCGGTGAGGGTCGAGTCGCCCTTGTCGAGAAAGGCGCGAAGTTCGATCGGCTCCTTGCGTTTCGGTCGTACCTGGAATGTCAGTCGCCATTCTCCGGTGCCCGGCTTCTTCACCACGTGCTGGTCGAGCAGCTCGGCGCTTTCTTCCCCGGAGGCGATGGTGATCACACCCCGCAGTACGGTCGTGTCGGGCAGCGCCGCAAGCGACTTACCGGCGAAGTCGACGACGAAACGGTAGGCGTTTTCCTTGTTGCCCCGGTCACGCCGCGTGGCCACGACACGGCCGCCGGGCGAACGGGTGGAGTCGTCGCCGTACCAGTACACCGTGTACGAGATTGCCGCGCGCTCTCCCGGCTTCGGCGGCGCGTCCGCGACCCAGTAGGCGACGATGTTGTCGTTGGTGTCGCCCTTGGTCGGAATCTCGACGAGTTCCACCCGGCCTTTGCCCCAGTCGCCGCTGGGAGCCACCCACGCGCTCGGCCGCCGTTCTCGCCGGGTCTCGAGGTCCTGGTAACTGTCCAAATCGCGGTCCCGCTGAACGATGCCGAAGCCCTTCGGGTTCGGCATGCGAAAGCCGGTAACCTGCAGCAGCTTCGGATTGTCCAGCGGGCGCCACAGCCACTCCCCGGTGGCCAGGTTGAGCAGAAGGCCGTCGGAATCGTGCACCTCGGGCCGGAAGTCCTCGACCGGCCGGCCGGTATTCTCGCCGTAAAAGAACATCGATGTGAGGGGTGCGAAACCGATCTTTTGCACCTCCCGGCGCAGGAACAGCCGCGCCTCTACCGCCACCGCAGTCTGCGCACCGGGGATGATCGCGAAGCGGTACGCACCGGTCAGGCTGGGGCTGTCGAGCAGGGCGTATACAACCAGCTCTTTCGACTTCGCCGCCGGCGTCATCAGCCAGAACTCGCGGAAGCTCGGGAACTCCTCGCCGCTGGGCAGCGCCGTATCGACCGCGAGCGCCCGCGCGGACAGACCGAACACCTGGTCCTTGCCCACGGCACGAAAGTAACTGGCGCCGAGAAAGACGATGACCTCGTCATGGTAATTCGGCTTCTTGATCGGCGCGTGGATGCGGAACCCCGCGAAACCGATGCGTTGCGGCACCTTGCTGGCGAAGTCGTTGCGGCCGTAATCGAACAGGCTCGGCGAGAACTCGACCGGGCGGACGGTGGAGCCGTCGACGACGTTGATGGCAACGGCGCGGTCGTAGTACAGCCCCGGATGGAAGAACTGCACCTGGAAAGGCAGCTTCTTGCCGCGCCACAACGCCTCGTCAGGTCGAAAACGGATGTCGCGCCACTGGTCGTAGCTGATGTTGCGCAGCCACTCGGGAACTTCGTCGCGCGGCGGCTCGTACTCCTGTCCCGCCAGTTGCTGGGCGCGGGCGATGACGTCGTTGAGATCGAACGCCACCGCACTACCGGTTGCCACCACGGTGCATAAGATGCCAAGGAGCAGCGTGGCCGTCCGCCGCCGAAGACGGCCACGACGACACCAGCGTGCATAACTCGCAGGAACCGAACCGAACATGCCCCCCTTGTCGTCCACGCGAGTGAGCCGGTCAAGGGCGGGCGGACAGTGTCGAAAGCAAAGCCGCCGCATTGCAAGGTCGAGACGGGCAGGGCCAATCTGGATGACGACGACCGGGCCCTCGGATTACCGGCGGCGGGTGCGAAGCAGCCTGCGACGAGCGCTCCTGGCCGTATTGCTCCTCGCCGGTTGTCGGCCGGCCCCGGTGCAGCAGACCGTCGTCGAGATGTGGGCCATGGGTCGCGAGGGCGAGCTCGTTCAGCAGCTCCTGCGCGATTTTCCGCACCGCGAGCCGGGCATCCGCGTCAAGGTGCAACAGGTTCCGTGGAGTGCGGCGCACGAGAAACTGCTGACAGCTTTCGTCGGCGGGTCGACGCCGGACGTGGTGCAGGTCGGCACGACCTGGATTCCGGAGCTGGTCGCGCTGGGGGCGCTCGAACCTCTCGACGCGCGACTTGCGGCATCGACGAGGCTGCCGGCGGACGATTTCTTCGCCGGCATTGCCGACACCAACGTCATTGACGGCGTGACTTACGGAGTGCCGTGGTACGTCGACACGCGGCTCTGGTTCTACCGCCACGACGTGTTCGCGACGGCGGGCATCGCGGAGATGCCGCGGACGTGGGACGCATGGGACACGGCAATGCAGCAGGTCGCGGCGCAGGTCGGCGACGGCCGCTTCGCCCTGCTCCTGCCGCTCGCCGAATGGCAGCCGCTGGTGATTCTCGCGCTGCAATACGGGGCCACGCTGCTGCGCGACGACGACCGCTACGGCGACTTCCGCAGCCCGCCGTTCCGGGCCGCCTTCGCGCGTTATCTGGCGCTGTTCCGCGACGGCCTGGCACCGGCAACCGGCGCCGCCCAGATCGCCAATCTCTATCAGGACTTCGCCGACGGGTTCTTCGCGTCGTTCCTGAGTGGGCCGTGGAACATCGAGGCGCTGAACCGGCGCCTTCCGCCGGCGGCGCGGGGGACGTGGGCGACGGCGCCGCTGCCGAGCGTCGACGCGGTCTGGCCGGGCGTCTCGCTGGCCGGGGGGGCCAGTCTTTCCGTACTGCGGACGTCCCCGCGGCAGGAGGCGGCGTGGCGCGTGATCGAGTACCTGTGCGAACCGGAGCGGCAACTCGCCTTCTACAGACTGGGCGGCGACCTGCCGTCGCGGCGCAGCGCCTGGGCCGCGGGGGCGCTGGCGTCCAACCCGCCCACGGCGGCCTTCTGGCAGCAGCTTCAGCGCGTGCGTTCGACGCCGAAGGTACCGGAATGGGAACGGGTGGCGGGTAAGATCACCCAGTACGCCGAAGCGGCGGTGCGGGGCGACCTCGATCCGGAGACGGCGCTCGTGCGTCTCGACGCCGACGTCGACGCGATTCTCGAGAAACGCCGCTGGCTCATGCGCCGCGCCGCGGAGATGGGCCCGTGAGCGCCCGCCGACTGCCGCGAGTCAGCCCGGCGTGGGCCTTTCTGGCCCCACCGCTGCTGCCCATCGCGGCGTTCTTTGTACTGCCCGTAGCCGCGTCGGTGCTGCTCAGTTTGACCGACTTCGACATCTACGCGATCGCCGACCGCACCAACTTGCGATGCGCGGGGTCAGGCAATTACCGCCGCCTTCTCGGCGACCCGTTGTTCTGGACGGCTTTGCGGAACACGGCGCTGTTCGTGGTGCTGGCGGGGCCGCTGTCGGTCGCCCTGTCGCTGGGCGCGGCGTTGCTGGTGTCGGCTCCGGCCGTACGGTTGCAGCCGCTGTTCCGCACGATCTTCTTTCTGCCCGTGGTAACGACGCTGGTCGCCGTCGCGGTGGTGTGGCGCTACCTCTATCACCCGCGCGTCGGCTTGCTGAACTACGGCCTCGGGCTCATCGGACTCGGCCCCGTCGATTGGCTCGGCGACCCGCGCTGGGCGATGCCGGCGATCGTCGTGCTCGCGGTGTGGAAGAACTTCGGGTTCAACATGGTGATCTTCATGGCCGGGCTGCAGAGTATCCCCGAACGGTTGTACGAGGCGGCGCGCATCGACGGCGCGGGAACGTGGCAGCAGTTCCGGCAGGTGACACTGCCGATGCTTATGCCGACGCTCGTGTTCGTCGGCATCATGACCCTGATCGGCCAGCTCCAGTTGTTCGCCGAACCTTACGTGATGACGCAAGGCGGGCCGGCGCACAGCACGCTCAGCGTCGTGCTGCTCATGTACCAGGAGGGCTTTCGCTGGTGGAACATGGGTTATGCGGCGGCCGTAGCCGTGGTCCTGTTCCTGATCATCCTCGGCCTGACGGCCGTGGCGACGCGGATGCGGAGATCCTGAGGCGCGCAAGGTCGGAGCGATCCCATGGGCCGAATCGTATACCCGATGGCGATTTACGCGGCGCTGGCGCTGCTCACGCTGGCAACCCTCCTGCCGTTCGCATGGATGGTGTCGGCTTCGTTCATGCCCACCGGCGAGGCCACCGCGCTACCGCCGCGTCTGCTGCCGAGTACGCCGACAGTGGCGCACTACGTGGCTCTGTTCACGCGCCTCGATCTGGGACGCGCGGCCGGCAACAGCGCCCTGCTGGCGGCGGCAATCACGCTCATCTCGCTGCTGCTCAACTCGATGGGCGGCTACGCGTTCGCGAAGTTCCGGTTCCGGGGCCGCGACCGTCTCTTTCGGATACTGCTGGCCGCGCTGATCGTTCCGTCCCAGGTATCGATGCTGCCGTTGTTTCTGATGCTGAAGCAACTGGGCCTGGTAAACACTTACTGGGGGGTCATTGTGCCCGGCCTGTCGAGCATCTTCGGGATGTTCCTCGTGCGCCAGTACGCGCAGTCGATTCCGGACAGCCTGCTCGACGCGGCGCGCATAGACGGCGCCGGCGAATTCCGCATCTACTGGTCACTTATCCTGCCGGCATGCAGGCCGGTACTGGTGACCCTCGCTCTGTTCACCTTCATGGGCACCTGGAACGACTTTCTCTGGCCGCTCGTCGTTCTGACCGACGACACGATGTACACGCTGCCGGTAGCGCTGGCGAATCTCCTCGGCGAGCACGTGCAGGACACCGAGCTGATGATGGCGGGAGCCGTACTGACGGTCACGCCGGTGATCGTGCTCTTCATCGCCCTGCAGCGGTACTACATCGCCGGCATCCTGAGCGGCGGGGTGAAGGAGTAGCCGGACGCGGGCGGATCAGAGGTTACCGGCGGGCGGGCCGGCCTCGTTCCACAGCCGCACCGCCGGCTCGTCGCGGTTGTGTTCGTAGCCGAGAACCGACAGGGCGGCGGCGTTGAGCAGGAAATAGCGGCCGTAATCCGGTGGCAGACCGAGCCAGCGCGTGACCAGCACGCGCAAGAAGTGGCCATGGGCGAACAGGGCGGCGTCGCCGCCGGCCCGGCGCACCTTCGCTACGATGCGGTCGGCTCTGGCCCCCACTTCCGCGGCGGTTTCGCCGTTCGGACAACCGTCACGAAAGAGATTCCATTCCGGCCGCTCGGCGTGAATGTCGACGGAGCGGCGGCCTTCGTAGTCTCCGTAGTTCCATTCCATCAAGTCGGGATCGGGGACGGCGTGTGCGCCGAAGCCGGCGAGTTCGCACGTCCGTTGCGCCCGCTGGAGCGGGCTCGTCAGCACCAGAGCGAACGCCCTGCCGCGCAGCCGCGCGCCGAGGCGACGCGCTTCTTCCTCACCCGTGGCCGTCAAGCCGATGTCGGTCCGTCCCGTGTGCTGTCCGGTGGCGGTCCACGCCGTGTCGCCGTGGCGCGCCAGGTACACCTGCTGTAAAGCACCGTTCATTTCGCTCCCTCCTGCCGTGGGCTGGCACGGCGACTCCGGTGCAGCCATGCCGG
Source organism: Candidatus Binatia bacterium (assembly GCA_023150935.1). NCBI lineage: Bacteria > Candidatus Binatota > Binatia (SeqCode) > Binatia bacterium. The sequence goes on from JAKLJW010000051.1 coordinate 20,547, forward strand.
GCGCACGGCGCACGGACAATCTCCGTGCCGGCGGGTGGCCGTCCTTCGTCACCCGCTTACCGGCATCAGCCGTCCAGCCACATACTCACCCAGAAGCGGCCACAAGTCCGGCGACCAGAGCTACGCCCACAAACATTTCGTCGGCTCCGCCGATAATCGTCGACGGAGACCCACACTGGATGCCGGTGCATCACCGCCGTCTGATTACGGCGGACTCGTCCGCGGGGGTCGCCGTAAACCCCTCACGACCAGCGGCATCCCGCAGACGGCTGTCGAGACAGACGAACTCATGCCCCGCCGGCTGGTCCCCCACTGCAATCAGCGCCGCCGCCAACTGCAACGCGTCCGCCGCACGGAGACGGTGGGTAGCCAGGAGCCGGAGGGCGCGTTCGCGCACCGGCCCCAGTGCGGCGACTTCGGTCCACGAGTGCGCCAGGAGCGCGAGATTCGCCAGGGCGGCCGAGCGGTCTTCGCTCGTGAGCGCGCCGTCCGTGGCCCGGCGCTCGATCGCCGACGTGATTTCGACCGAGCTGAGGCACCACGTGACCAGCGACGTCCCTGACGCCATGGATCGCAGCACGGCACTGCTCGGCTCTTCCACACACAGCGGCACGAGCGCAGAGGCGTCCCAGTACCGCATCTCAGAATCGGTCCTCTCGCTCCTCCACGAGCGCGCCGGCGACCGATTTCTTCGGGCGCGGCAGCGCCCGCTTGAAGAAGCTACGTGGCAGCTCCGCCACCGGCAAACGCACCAGCCCCGCCGCGGCAAGGGCGCGCAGCTCGTCATCCGCCGACCGCACCGGCATGAGCTGCGCCACGGGGCGCCCTCGATCCACAACCACGACCGGCTCACCTCGCGCCACGACGCGAAGGTAGTGACTCAACCGATTCTTGACGTCGGTGACCGAAGCCTGCATGTGGCTAATCTAGCCCGCTACCTCGAGCCAGACAAGCCTTCGACTCGTCTGGCCAACGAACACTGGCCGCCACTACGCGTGGTTCGCTTACCGGCCGGCTCAGACTCGCAATAAATCGGCGCCCGGGGAAGAACGGATACTGGCAACCCTTGTTCCCTGCCGGCGAGAGTTCCTCGGACCGTGGGAAGACGTTTCCCGATCCGATTTTCCGTAACCGGCGACTTACTAGTTAATGGCATCGGTGCACAGATCTCGCCCGCGGCTGTCGGGGGCCCGCGCGTGTCGCAGACGGCTCCTTGGCCCCGTGCTTATCGTCGGCCTCGCGCTCGGCGCCGTACTCGGCGAGCCCGACCTCGATCGTGCCTTCGCTCAAAGCGGCGGGCCGTACCGCATCTCCAGAGCGACGATCGCCGGCGGCGGCGTCACTTTCGGCAGCGGGGGAACCCACCGTCTGGGTGGAACCGCCGCGCAACCCCATGCCGGGGTCTTCGCCGGCGACAACGTGGCCCTTACCGGCGGCTTCTGGATCGCCGACGGGGCTGCACCCCCGGGCAGCTCTGTCAGCGGAAGCGTTCGATACTACAACGCAGACCGCGCCGTTCCGGGCGTGACGGTCAGTTTGTCCGGCGCCACTGCGGTGTCGGCATCCACCGACAGCGCCGGCACGTACGCCGCGACGGGCCTCGACAGCGGCTCCTGGGAAGCCCGCCCCGTCAAAATCGGCGATCGCCGTCAGGGCGTAAGCGCACTCGACGCCAGCTATGTCTTGCAGTCTGTCGTCGGCCTCCGCAGCCTGTCAGCGGCGCAATCCCTCGCCTGCGACGTTACGGGCAACGGCTCCATTAGCGCTCTGGACGCAGCGCGCATAATGCAGCTGGTCGTCGGTGTCATTTCGACGTTCCCCGCGAGCACCATGTGCGGGAGCGACTGGCTGTTCACGCCGGACCCCGCTGCCCCGGGCGCCCCACAGCTCACGTTTCCGCAACTCGCCGGCGGGACGTGCCAAAACGGCGCCTTCGCCTACGAACCGCTCGACACCGCCCTGACCGGCCAGGATTTCACCGCGATCCTGCTCGGCGACTGCACGGGCAACTGGACGCCTGCTGCCGCCGGAACCGGACGGAGCAGCCCCGGCGAGGAAGGCCCATGACCGCTGGCCGCAATCCGCTCCCAGGTTCCGACCCCATCCCCCCGAGGAGAAAGAGAATGTGCCGCACGCTTCGAGCCGTGTCGACTGTAACCCTTGCCGCCCTGCTGTGTTGCGGCGCCGCCAGGGCGGTCGACACGGCTTTCACCTATCAGGGCCATATCGATGTTAGCGGTTCTCCGTTCACGGGCACGTGTGACATCGAGTTCGTCCTCGCCGACGCTGCTGTCGGTGGCAATACCGTCGGCGCCGCCTTCACCGCCAGCAGCGTCCCGGTTGCAGAAGGCCTGTTCACGGTGGAGGTCGACTTCGGTGCAGGGGTGTTCACCGGCGAGGACCGTTGGCTTCAGATCGGCACTCGCTGCCCCGCCGGCAGCGGCAGCTTCGTGCCCCTCAGCCCACGCCATCGACTGAGCGCGACCCCGTACGCACTATTTGCGGAGACGGTCGCTACCAACGCGATCGCCGGGCCCCACATCGCGGATGGGTCGATCGGCAACGCCGACATCGCGAACAGCTCGATCCTCGGCTTTCTGAAGATCGTTCAAGGGACCATCACCAGCCCGCTGCTTGCCACCGACGCCGTCGGCAGCACGCAGGTTCTCGACGGATCGATTCTAAACGCCGATCTGGGCACGAACGCGGTGACCTCGGACAAGATTCAGGACGGCACCGTAACGGCAGCCGATATCGCCGACGGGACCATCGACAACGGCAAGCTGACGAACCCGACGCTTACCGTCACCGCCGGGCCGGGATTGAGCGGCGGTGGCACCGTGGCTCTGGGCGGCTCGGTGACGCTGGCGACTGCCGGACCCGGCGTATCGGCGCAGAAGGTTGCCTTGCTCCGGTGGTACGAGGCGGCCGAGAACGGTGCGTCGATCGCCGTTGGCTCTGGGCCGGAGGGGATCGCCTTCGACGGACAGAATATGTGGGTCGCGAATAAATCGAGCGACAACGTCACGAAGATCCGGGCAGGCGACGGAACGGTGTTGGGCACCTACGCCACAGGCAGTAGCCCCAGGTATCTCGTCTTCGACGGCATCGACGTATGGGTGTCGAACTTCTTCGGCGACAGCGTGACCAAGCTCCGGGCCAGTGACGGAGCCACCCTATCGACGATATCGGTCGGAGGGCACGCGAACGGAATGGCCTTCGACGGGACTCACGTGTGGGTTGCGGCGTATAGCACCAACAGTCTCAAGAAGATTCTCGCCAGCGACGGTACAGTGATCGCGACAGTCCCTACCCAAACGGGCCCCAAAGCGCTGGCATTCGACGGTCAGAACATCTGGGTCGTCCACCAGAACTCAAATAACGTCATCAGAGTTCGCGCCAGCGACGGAGTCGTGGTTGGCTCCTCGGTAGTTACGACGGCCGGCGGGATTGCGTTCGACGGTGAGAACATGTGGATCTCGCAAAATAATCTAGATCAGGTCACGCGGCTACGCGCGAGTGACGGTCTGTTTCAGGGCTCTTTTGCCGTCGGCAATTATCCACAAGATATCGTATTCGACGGCGAGAGTGTCTGGGTGTCCAACCGGGACGACGGCACGGTGACCAAGCTTCGCGCCAGTGACGGCACCGTCCTCGGCACATTCGCCGTAGGAAGCCAACCGCGTGGGCTCGCCTTCGACGGCGGCTACGTCTGGATCGTCAACAGCGGCAGTCACAGCGTCACCAAGAGGTGATGCCGTTTGTGACGGTGCCGGCAGGGCGGCGGCGGGAGTGGATTCGACAGATCGGCCTGTCGCCGCGTCTTCCGGGGCCATCCCTTCCTCTCTTTTCCTTCGCCAACGCGCCCGAAGGAAGCTAGCGACGTTTCCGGGCGCGCGGCCGAACCGGGACGTCTGGCGCAGCGGAAAACGGGTTTTCGATGCGCACACCGGCCAGCCGCGCACCGTGCTGCAGATCTTCCGTGCAAAGTATCTCGCAGCCGCCGCGCTGCGCGGCGCGCAAGATGAGCGCATCCCAGAACGACAGCCGATGCAGCTCCTGCAGGCCAACGGCCGCCTCGATGTCGGGTACGTCGATGACCACAACCCCGGGTCGGCTCAGGCCGCGGCGGCGCGCTCCCGAGGGGCCCGGCGCGAACTGACCAGAAGCCGGGCACGGAGCGCGTGCAGGCCTCGGGTCTGCAGGCGCTTCAGGGTGCCGAGGGGTAAGCCCAGCCGGCTGGCAGCCTCCTCGTACGAATAGCCGGCGAGGTAGATGGCTTCGATTACGGCACGTTCGCGACGGTCGAGGGCGTCGAGGGCGCGCTGGACGTCGAGGCGGATGTCGTCGCGCGGCGTGACGGCCACATCCGCGAGTGGACAGTCGACTCCCCTGCCGCGGTGGCGGTCGAACCAGTCCGCCAGCTTGTTGCGCGTCACCGCACCGACATACCCGATGAAGGCGTCACCCGCGCGGGGGCGGCCCTGGCGGACACCGATCACGAGGGCCACCAGCACGTCCTGCCGGAGATCGTCCCAGGAATCGCCGATATCGTGGGCGCGGGCCCGAACCAGGAACCCCGTAACGATCCGACTAACGGCCAGCACGGCCGCGGGCGTACCGCACGCGAAACCCGTCATGAGACTAACCGATTCGTTAGGCATCGGCCCCCCAACTATCCTCGACCCGGCACCGGTCGGACCGCGGTCCTGCAGAACCGCAACCCGGCGGCGGGCCGCTACTGGAGATCACAGCGTCTGTTGTACAGTTCCGATCTCGAATCAAGCGGGGCCCCGCAGGATCTCCTCCGCCACAGCAGCCGGTGGGGCGGGCGGGTCGGACCGTTCCACGTCATCGGAGTTGCTCGCGTCGAAAGGTCCTTTCCCGCCCCCGGCTTACACTCCGATGCATTCGAACCCGAGTGCCCGCGCCGCGGTGGCCTGCTGTCGATCGTGGGTGGCGAAGGTCAGTTCGATGTGCTGCCGCTCGCGCAGCAAGAGGGCGCTGGCGAGGTGCAGGGCGTCCAGGGTCTTCACCACGGTACCCATCGGCAACGACGCACGGCGCAGCACCGCCCGGCTCAGTGCCACGTGCCGGAGGCCACGCTCGACGCGGGCGAGGGTGGCAATCGCTGCGACGACCGCCGCGTCATCGAGCGCGCCGGTGAGCCGCAAGCGATCGACTGCGCGCCGCGCCTCGACCCCCAGCATCTCACTCGCATACGCGGTTTTCCAACGGCCCCACGATTCGATCGGCACGCCTTCGCGCAAGACCGCGCGCAGCACGACACTGGCGTCGAGATACACGATCATCGCTGGTCCCGGCTCTCGCGCAGCGTCGCGACCACGTCGACTTTGCGGCGCAGGCGAATCCTCGGCAGCTCCCGAAGCGCTGGCAGGCGGCCCCTGGCGGGCTCGATGCGGAGATCGTCCTCGGCACCTCCGTCGACGGGGACGATCTGAGCGATCGGGTGGTTGCGATCGCATACAATGACGGTTTCGCCGCCGCGCACGTCCGCCAGATACGCACTCAGCCGGGCTTTCAAGCCGGAGACGTTGGTGTGTTTCATGGCCACCTTATGGCCTCATGTGGCCATGGCGTCAAACGCGCTACGGATCACGTCTTCGCCTTCATCTTTCGCCGAGGCAATCGAGAATTTGGGCGACGCGCGGCCTCAGAACGTCACGGCAGCCAGCACTGCGAGGTCAGCCATCACATGGGCACGGATCCGACCGGGGGGTAACGGTGTCGTTTCGGGGATGCGCAACTCGACCCGGAGCGCGCCGTCCGCTCTGCGCTCGCGCTGGAGAAGCCGGTTGTAATCGATCGCCACCGGCGCGCCGGTGGCCGTGTCGACCAGCATGATCGCCACCACGGGCGGGCGCTCCGCCGGCCCATCGCTAACGACTTCGGCAACCACTCGCCGCTCCGCTGCATCCGGCACGATCGACCGCACATGCACCGCCGGCACCGCCAGCTCTCGCTCCGGCAACGCCGCCATGCCGAAAGTTCCCACCGCGACGATCTCGCCCTCCGCGTTCACCAGGCCGAGCGGCTCCCAGGCTCGACGCGATACGAACCGCACCACCGCCGGCAGAGTCCGCACCGCAGCCCCCAACAAATCGAACAGACCTCCCCTTTTCAAAACTTCGCCGAACCACGTCCGCGGCTGTCCTTCGACGGCGCCGTCGACCGCGAGCGCCTCGATCGTCTCCCGGAGGCCGGGCGGGCGCACCTCGGCAAACAGGGTCGCCCCCGGCGCCACCTGCCCACCCGGCGCAAAACGCCCGGCGAAGCGGAGGCGGTCGATCGGCACAGCGATCCCGGCAATAGCAACGAAGACGGAGTTCGGCCTGATCTCAGGATGCTTTCCGCACCGGCTCGCAGCGCTTGGGCGGCAGCGTGACCACCTTACGTCGGAGCATGGCCTCGTGCTGCTGAAGAGCTTCGGCCATCCGTCGAAGATCGTATCCATGTTCGCGGGCGAGGCGTTCTCGATACTCGTGGATCTCGTCAAGGATCGTTATCTTGCGCTTCATCTCTTCTGGTCTCCTAAGATTTCCTCCGGTGTGCAGATTGCCGGAGGTTCAACGCCGACGGAACGGCATGCACCTTCGATTCTCCCACGCAGCAGAACGTTGGCGATATGTCGACAATTCCAGCTGACGAGGTAGTCCATTCCGTGGGCGGCCGCCAGGGCAATGTGGAGCGCATCGGCATTCGCCTTCTTGGGGAGTCTGGTCGCTTGCATAATCTCGCCGGCGAGATCGATCGCCTCCTCCGAGACGTGCAGGATCGGCAGCCGCTCAATCACCGCAAGCCGGCGTGTCGCTGCGCTGGCATCACCGGCAGCCGCCTCCTGAAGGACAAGATCAGAGACGTAGAGCGAGTAACGACCGCGCACCCTCCACCATGCCGCGGTGATCGTCTGGTGAGACAGCTGGATAACGTCGCCGCCTCTCCTCCCAACGAGATAGCTGACAACGCTCGTCTCAACGTAGACCCTCGGTTTCATGTGCCGGTCCCATCGGCATGTCTACGTCTTCCCTACCCGCGGAACAAGCCGAACGGCCTGCCGCTCACCCGCGCTGGGGAGCGGGGTCGCGGAGCCGCGGGTCGAGCGGCTTGTTCGGCATACTGCGTCATTCGTCAAGCGGGAATGAAGGACATCCACTTTCGCCGAGGCAATCGAGAATTCGGGCATTGAGCTGGAGCCATATGACTCAGGGTTGGTCTCCCCGTACCGACAAAGTGGGGGTCAATCCCTTCCTCTCTTTTCCTTCGCCACCGCGCCTGAAGGAAGCTGGTGGAGCCAGGCGAAGCTGTCGATGTCGGCCCAGGACAACAGGGTGCCCCGGCTGCGTTGCTGCGTTTCGGCGCCCCCGTAGACGACAAGCGGGGTGATGGGCATCGGCTGGCGGAGAGCCTGCCTGGCCAGGGCGCCGAAGGCATCCAGCGCATCGTAGAAATGCGCGGCGGCAGTTGCCGACGATTTGATTTCGACGGCACTCCAGGCGTCACCGTGTTCGATCAACAGGTCGAGCTCGTTGCCACGTTGATCGCGGTAGAAGAACATTGCGGGCACTCGCCCGCGATTGCTCCAGTACTTGGCGATCTCGGCAATAACCCAGTTCTCGAAGATCGCGCCGCGTAGCGGATGGGTGGCAAGCTGCGCCGCCTTCTCGATACCGAGCAAGTGGCAGAGCAAGCCGGTGTCGTAGAAATAAAGCTTGGGGGATTTGACCAGGCGCTTGCCAAGGTTGCGGTGGAACGGCGGCAGGCGAAAGACCAAAAAGCTCGCCTCGAGTACCGAGATCCAACTCCTGGCGGTCATGTGCGTGACGCCACAGTCGTTACCGAGAGAGGAGAGGTTCAGTAATTGGCCGACCCGCCCGGCCGTCAGCCGCAGGAACGTCTGGAACGAAAGCAGATCGCCGATCTTTAGAATCTGGCGCACGTCACGCTCGACGTAGGCTGCGGTGTAGCTTGCCAGCCACTCGGCGGCGGGCAGCCGCCGATCCAGGATGCGCGGGTAACCGCCGGTCCAGATCACATCGAACAGGGCGCTGGGCGCCGCCTCGAAGCGGCGCAACTCTTCCAGTGCCAGCGGCAGGAGTTGGAGAAGAGCAGTGCGTCCAGCCAGCGATTGCGAGACCGACTGCGTCACGGCGAGGTTCTGCGACCCGGTAAGGATGAACCGTCCTGGTTGAGGATCGTCGTCGACCATCGCTTGCAGGTATGACGGCAGATCTGGAGCGCGTTGAATCTCGTCCAGGATGACGCCGGCCGGGTACTGTTGCAGGAAACCGACGGGATCACGCAGGGCAAACTCACGCTGCGCCGGCGTTTCCAATGAAACGTAGGGCTTACTGGGGAAGGCGGTGCGGCACAAGGTCGTCTTTCCGGACTGCCGTGGGCCGGTGAGAGTGACGACGGGATAGCGGCGCGCTACATCGCCGAGGTGGTTCTGGAGCACGCGTTCGATCATGCGCCAGCCAGCATGACCGGGGCATCGACGGATTGCAAACACGATTCGCAATCTGTCGGGACGCCCCCCATTCGCCACCGGCGCTGGACGCCAGCTATGCCTTGCAGGAAGTTGCGATCACCGTAATGTCAAGGAGACGGCGAACCCCTGGCGACGTTTCCGGGCGCGCGGCCGAACCGGGACGTCTGGCGCAGCAGAAAAGGGGTTTTCGATGCGCACGCCGGCCAGCAGCGCACCGTGCTGCAGATCTTCCGTGTAAAGCATCTCGCAGCCGCCCCGCTGCGCGGCGCGCAAGATGAGCGCATCCCAGAACGACAGCCGATGCAGCCGCTGCCGGCCAACGGCCGCCTCGATGTCGGGTACATCGATGACCACGACCCGCCCGAGAAAACGGCGCTCCTGCGGCACGGGACCTGGAATCTCATGCCCAGTCTCTTCCCGACAGGGGGCGCGCGAGCGCCTCCCGGGGCCACTCGGCACGAACGGTGGGGCACTGCCCCTCAGTCACCTGAAAGTTCTTCGCGCCGCACGCACCCGTGAGAACCATAAGTCGGAACGCGCGGCCTCAGAACGTCACGGAAGCCAGCACTGCGAGGTCAGCCATCACATGGGCACGGATCCGACCGGGGGGTAGCGGTGTCGTTTCGGGGATGCGCAACTCGACCCGGAGCGCGCCGTCCGCTCTGCGCTCGCGCTCGAGAAGCCGGTTGTAATCGATCGCCACCGGCGCGCCGGTGGCCGTGTCGACCAGCATGATCGCCACCACGGGCGGGC
>JAKLJW010000052.1 GCA_023150935.1 Candidatus Binatia bacterium
CGCAACTCCCCGTTCGCCCCGAGTAGGACCCGTTTGTTCAGGGGCCGTACCGAGGGGTCACACCGGACGTGCCTCGATACGCGCCTCAAAAGACGGCGCTACTCGGCACGAACGGTGGGTACTGCTCCTCGATCATCCGGAAAGCTCTTCGCTGGCTAACGCGCACGGAGTGCGCGTTCCAAAGCGCTGGGCGGGCACGTTTCTGGTGGGCTCGATCGTTCGCCGCATTCTGGAGTGCCTGCGAGTTTCTCTCTTCCGTTTGTTCATCTGGCTGTGCTACAGGTCGACGCGCCACACACGGCAAAGAGGGGGTTCTGCATGTTTGACCGGTTCGGAACCGCAGTCACGGGCGTTCGTGGTGCGTCGCTCGTCACCCTCGTGACGGCCGTCGGACTGCTCGCTGTCGGCGCACTCGTTAACAACCTGTGGGCGGCACCCCGGGTGCCGGCCGCGGGGCGGGCCGTGCTTGCACAGTGTGCGGGCGATTGCGACGGTGACGGGACCGTCCGGGAGCGGGCGACGGTGCGGACTTTCGACGAGGCGACCTGCGGCAGCGACGGCTGCACGATTACGCAGGTCGCAGGGGTCCGTTAGGGGGATTGCCCGCAGGGGATTTCTTCGTCTGTTGCGAGAATTCGCCGTCGCGGCGGTAGAGGACGGCAAACGGGTGGCCCCTTTGCCCCGCAGCGGCGTGGGGCGGGGACGCCCGACGGAGGGGCTTGTCATGACGCATCGACACTCTGAATTCGGAACCGGACGCCAGGTGCTCGCCACCGCGGCGTTAGCCGTGGGGTGGCTCATTCTGTTGGCCACAGCCCCGCCGGCGGCAGCGCAGGAGTGTACGGGCGACTGCGGCAATGACCACACGGTCACCATCGAGGAGGTGGTGACAATGGTCAACATCGCGCTCGGGACCAAGGACATCGAGATCTGTCCACTGGGGGACGTAGACGGGAATGGCGAGGTCACCATTGACGAGATCGTCAAGGCGGTTGCCCTGACCCTGAGCAGCATGGGCTTCGAGGCCCGGGGCACGTGTACGGTCCCCGGGACGACAGCCAGCGCTCCGGAGAAACCGTGCGCCGACGGAACCGTCGTCCGGGTCTACCGGTGTCTCGATCGCGCCCGCTGTCTGGAGGACGAAGACGCGCGGCGCGTGCTCGGCCGCACGGAGGTGACACCGGGGAGCGAGGGTGCCTTCGCGTTTACCGGAATCGCCGACTGTTACGGCGGTACGAGCACGTTTCTGTTCGAGGCGGAGCCGCAACCCGAGAAGCCCGACGACAAGTTGCGCGTTATCGACTTCGGGGTGGTTGCCAACCGCGCGCGGTCGACGGCTGTAACCGTCGTCGATGACGTACAGCTCAGTCCGATCACCGAGGCCACGGTGCGGTTGGTGGACGAAAACGGCCTGGAGAACTTCGGCCAGGAGACCTTCGACGACCTCCTGGAGGTGGTTACCGACACCATCGATCCGGCCTCACTGGTCGGGCAATCGCCCGGCGCGGCGGCGGCGGCCGCGACCACCACGGCGCGCGAGGATGCCGACGTGCAGGCGGTAATCGCGACGGTGTTGCGGCACGACGTGCCGGCGTCGACGAGTATCGATCCGCGCGGCAATGTGGATCTTTACAAGCTGACCCTGCACGAGCAGACCGCGATTGTCCTGCAGATGACGCGATCGAGCGGCGCGATCGCGCCGTGCCTGCAGGTGGTGAGCCCGTCCGATCCCAGCCTCAACGAATCGGCGTGCGGCGACCCGTCGGTGCGGCTCAGCCTGCGCCTGGGGGCGGGAACGTACTATGTGTTCGCCGAGGACGAGGACGGCGACGGTATCGGGTCATACGATCTCGTTTACCTGCGGCTGACGCGCGAGGATGCGACGGCGATCGGGGGCGACGTGTTGAGCGAGGCCATCGGCCCGCTGGGGGACATGGATCCGTACTCTTTCACGCTGGCGGAGTCGTCGCAGGTGCGCCTGCGGGGCACGCGGGCGGCGGGCAGTGTCTCGCCATGCCTGGAGTTACGGGCGCTCGGGGCAACCGAAGCGCTCGCGGGCGGCACGGCGTGCAGCGAGGAGGCCACGCAGCAAGTGGAGGTCTGCCTGCACGCCGGGACGTACATCGCGCTGGTGAGCGACGCAGGCAACAACGACGAGGGATCGTACAACCTGCAGTTGACCACGTTCCCGCGTCCGGGCTGCCAAACCCCGGGGGCGACGGCGACGCCGACGCCGAGCCCGTCGCGGACGACAACGCCGTCGGCAACACCGACGCGAACCGCAACGCCGACGCCAAGCAACACGGCGATTCGGACAGCGGCGCCGACGGCAACCAGGACAACTGGTGGGTCGGGCACCGTCTTACGCGACGACCTGGAGCAGCCGGATTTCTGGGAAGACTGGGCCGTCAGCAACGGTTCGTGGCAATGGGGTATCCCAAGCAGCGGTCCGGGGACAGCGCATCAGGGCGACAAGTTGATTGCAACGGTGCTGGACGGCAATTACGGCGACGACACGTCGAGCCGAATCGAGCGTCTAACGAAGTTCGTCGTGCCCGATGCCACACAGAACCCGCGGCTGCGCTTCTGGCACTGGTACAACTTCGGAGGTGGCGACTTAGGGCGCGCGCAGATCAAAGCGGGCGACTCTGACTGGCAGACACTGGAGCAGTTCAGCGGCTACAGCGGCGGTACTTGGAGCTACACGTGGTTGGACCTGAGTGCCTACGCCGGGCAGACGGTACAGCTCGGGTTCTACTTCGAATCGCACGGGTACGACGATTGGCGGGGCCACCACTGGAACGTCAGCTCGGGCTGGTACATCGACGAACTCGAGGTGGTGACCGGGGCCACCGCTCCGCTGACCGCCAACGTGGTGGAGGGCTTCGAGTCCACCGACTTCTGGAGCAACTGGTCGGTGCAGAACGGCACCTGGCAGTGGGGCAAGCTTGAGAGCGGTGGTCCCGGCCTGGCCCACGAGGGGGAAAACGTAATCGCCACCGTGCTCAACGGCGACTACGGCGACGACACGTCAAGTCGGCTGGTGAGTCCGGTGCTGGTGGTGCCGGCGGCGGAGCAGAACCCGCGGCTGCGCTTCTGGCACTGGTACAACTTCGGAGGTGGCGACTTCGGACGCGTGCAGATCAAAGCGGGCGACTCTGACTGGCAGACACTGGCAGAGTTCGCTGGCCATAGCAGTGGAACCTGGAGCTATCCATCGTTGGATCTCAGTGCTTATGCCGGGCAAACGGTACGCGTGGGGCTTTATTTCGAATCGCACGGGTATGACGATTGGCGGGGCCATCACTGGAACGTCAGCTCGGGCTGGTACATCGACGAACTCAAGATCAGGGTCGACTGATTGAGGTCTCTCGGCTGAGGCAACGAGGAGATCGGCGTGACACTCACTGCCCCGCGTCAGACGAGGACGGGAACCCAACGGCCGCGACCGACAACGGTCATCGCACTTCGTTGGCGGCCCTACCAGGATGACTGGTGCAAGCGGGGGCATGGCTACCCTGCGCCGCGCGTTTGCCGGGACTGGCGGGACACCTGTACGACTTACAGGTGAGCGGTGGGGCAGCGGCATCGTGGTAGTGTGGATGGCAGTCGGCGGATGCGCTCGCCCGGCCATGCAGTGCCTGCCAGTACCGCGCTTGGCCGTACGCCAGATCCGTCCTGGCCTTCTCTTCGCACCCGCGGTCCACCAAGAGAAAGGAAGAAATCCACGCATTCACCCCGCCATCTCGCTGCGTACTGAGCGTCGAGAAGTGGGAGCGCAAAGGCGAGGACGCGTGGAGCAGCGAGGGCCGCTTCGCGCTGCGGCGATCTCAAGGATCCATCGCGTGCACGGCGCTCGATCGCGGGAGTGACCTCCACGAGGGATCCACCCGAAGTCAAGATCTAGCCCCGGCGGACGAACGGGAGAACGGGCGGCAAGCAAGAAGGGAGATAAGGGGCTCGGCGAACAGGCGCCGCACCGGCCCGTCGTCAGTCAGGCGCCGCGCCGCCGGCCGCGCCGACTCGACGGCACGAAACAGCGCCATGTACCGAGCTGTCCGGCTGGCTTCCCCTTCTCGCACCGCTCCTCCTTCGCGTACCGCACGCAGGATGCCGCCTCACGCCATAAGGTCCTCCACCCACCCCTGAGCTTCGTCCTGTGAGCATTGCACGAAGTCGCATTCTAGGACGCCTCCCGGTAGGAGAGAATCTCCACCTGCATCTGCTCCGCTGCCTTCTTGCGCGAGGCACCGAGCTTCTCCATCTCTTTGTACACGGCCGCATCGAAGTAACGCTCGCCGCACTGGCGACACACGCCTGCCGGCACGCCGCGGATCACCTTGAGCCGGCGGCCCCAGCGGAAGTCCACATCGACCTTCGAGGGTTCGACCCTGCCGCGACAAAAGTAGCATTCACTCAGCATCCGTTCTCACCTCCTTCTCTTCGCCCATCCGGGTTCCCATTCGTCCGCATCGGGCTGGTACGCCGTGACGATCAGGATCTCGTCCGCCTCCAGGCGCCCGCAAACGACGTGAATCGGCCGCTCCCCGGCGTGGCCGAGAATGAGACAACTAGGCCCGCGCGGATCGTCCGGATAGTCTTCGATGATTTCCCCGTTCTCGATCGCCCTCTCGATCTCATCCGCGCGGATGCGTCGCCGCCGCAGCTTCTCGGTGTGCGTGAACGATACCACGTACTTGCCCGCCGCGATGCGCTCGCGCACCGTCCCCAGCCGCCGCGCTTTCGCATCACCGGGCTTGCGCGCCACGTCGTCTCCTCCCCGGCCCAGGAACCCAAACGGCCACGACCTCGCGCTCGGCGCAACCAGCCGCCGCGGAAAGCCGACGCTGAACGCGTATCCGCCGCGACCGATCTTCACCCGGACGAGGCGCAACGCCGTCGTCGCCCGCTCGCGTTGTGGCCCGTAGAACTCGACGAACCTTCCAACCTCGCAGAAGACCACCGTCCGCTCGTCCACCTTGCCGATGAGGCGGCCGTACTGTCTCGAAAAGCGCATTCCAACGAGAGGTCCGAGCGGCCAGCGCCGCACCAGTCGCCAGCCAAGATCGGGGCCGTGAGCCAACAGAGGCGCGAGCCAATCGTGTCGCTCGATCATTCCGCGCCATCTCCGCCAGGACGATCCATGGCGAAGGTGTCCACTGTAGGAGGCCAACGCCGCGCTGAGATGCCCGAACCCGGGGCCGGACGCCGTGAGGTCCACCATCCTATCCATGCCGCGCCGCTGAACGTGCTCTTCCTCGAACGTCGACATGCGCCGGGCGCAGTTCCGCACTGTTTGGCGGCGCGGCACCCGGTGGCTCCAGAATGTGTTCCAACCCACAAAGTCAACACCCCGGCCAACCGCCTGCGGGATCGCCTCGGGCTCTCGCCAACGCAGGCGCAGCCGCTCATCGACAAAGGCGATGAGCGCGTCGCGCCAGTGCGTGAGCACCGCGGCATCCGTATGCAGCAGAATCAGGTCGTCAACGTAGCGCACATACAGGCGACACTTCACCTGCCGCTTGACGAACTGATCGAGCTCGTTGAGGTAGACATTGGCCCAGAACTGGCTCGTCAGATTGCCGATCGGCAGCCCGCATTCGTTGTTCTTGTCGAACAGGCTCTTCTGTCGCGGTATCGGGTAGGCTGCCGTGCCGGGGCGAGAGACGCGCCCCGTCGCGCAGATCCTGGCCGAGCGAATACTTGTGGTAACGACCGAAGTTCCGCACAACCTGCTCGAAGAACAGGCAAAGGTCGTACGCCGCCTTGTAGACCTGTCCCCCCGAAGCCCCCCCGGGCGTAGGGGGGAAATGATCGACACGTCAAAGGGTCCATAATCGACCTGTGCTCCGTAGCCCGAAGGGCGAAGGGGCATCACAAGCCGCCGCGAACGGCACGGACGTAGTAGTCGTTGGTCTTTTCGTAGTCGTACACGTAGCCGTCGTCGAAGTGGACGAACCACGCGAGGAACGGATAGCGGGCGGAGGTAGTAGCCGACCAGTAGAAGCTGGACTGCGTGCAACTGCAGCTCGTCGCGCTGCACCCGGGCGCGCAACTGCCGTTGAACGCCGAGGCGACGCACGGACTCGTCACACATGGATACTCTTCCGGCAGCAGGATCATCCCGAGCTCCGCAAACGTCGGGAGCCGCCAGTCGTTGGCCCCCGCGAAGCCAGACCCCGCGTTCAGGCCATCGCGCAAGAACGTCGCGTACGCCGTTCCGTTGCCATTGTAGTACGGCCACCAAGTGCTCCAAGTCCACACGTCATCTTTGTCGTGGATGTCGCCGTTGTCGCTCTTCTTCTCCCACACCAGCCCGCTCAGGTTGTCGGTCACCGTCCCGTTGCCGTTGTCGGTGTAGCGCGACGCCACCGCACACGTGGTGCCTAAACCCTGCAGCTTGGTCCACGCGGTGTCGTACTTGATCCGGCACTTCGCCAGCTTCTCCAACAACTTCGTGTAATCGGCAAACGCGGTCCCGTAGCGTTTTCCGAGCTGGTACTCGACGCACTTCTCGTACTTGCCCTTGGCCTTGGCCCGCCCGGACAGACATTTCTGTTCGTCCGTCGCCGCCATCGCCACGCCCGACCACAGCGTCACCGCCACTCCCGCGGCGATCCCCAACGAAACCAACGATGCTCTCATGGGACTCCCTCCCGTTCATGCCCGGAAATGCCCACGCCAGCCGCGCCTCCGGACGACGGCGACGGCGACGGCGACGGCGACGGCGACCGCGAACGACTTGCCCGCCAGGTGCGATCTGTCAACTGACCCATAGCCATTACGAATGCCCCATCTGACGCGATCTTCAGTACCGACGTTCCCACCCCCCGCTCGTCCACCCCCCGGTAACCGCGAGTTTACCCCTGATACAACCCTGACAAACCGCCCGTCAAGAGTTCTTTGCACCCCGTGGAGCATGCGCCGGGCCTGCTCGGGCGCACGCGGCGATTGCGAGAAGACGGAACTTGCCACGCGATCGCCAAAGGCCTTCAGCGTATCCGTGCCCGAGTAAGCCATGAAGAGGCCGCGGTTCGGCATGAGAAGCGCCCGCCCGTTCCAGCCCACCACGTCGCCATCGTGCCCCCAGTAGCTTCGGCCATCGATCTCGAGCTCCAAGAAGCCGAAGCCGATGCCCTTCATCTCCGGATGGCGATGTCGTAGGGTGCCGCCCGCGGTATCGCGTCCAGCCCATCGCGTTGCACCTGCAGCGGCGTCAACCGGCCGGTCAGGGCGTCGCGCCTGAACGCTGTGACGGCCTTGCTTCCGGCGGCCGCCACGTACACGTGCTTCCCGTCGGGACTGATTGCGAGGCCGGGGGGTTGGACGAGGCCCTCGATCCCGCCGACCCGGTCACGTAGCACCTCGACGAAGCGCAAGCCGGCGTGGCTCGGCCCGGTCGGGAGTGCTTCGACTCGCATCGGGGTGAGTACGACGTTGCATAGCACGGTTGGCGGGACACCCACGACCGATCACCCCGGAAACGGCCACCCAGCACAGCCGTCGACCCGGACGGCGGATTCGCGGGTGTCACATGTTCCGGCCCTTTTCGGCATCATGTTGCGAGATCCGCCTCCTTTCGCGGTAGAAGATGCGAAGGGGTTGCTCGCGTGAGCACGGTAGATCCGTCGTCGAGCTTGTAGGCGGAACCGCGCTTACCCAACGTGCAGGAAGGAGAAGACGAATGAAGGGACACCATCGGCACCGGCGCAGACTGCTGCGCGCCGCTTTCGCAGCCATCCTGGCGCCTCTGAGCGCGTGTGCATCGAGCCCCGCGTTGATTGGCCCACGACCGGCGCCCGAGGCGCGCGTCGGCGAGACGGTCAGCGGTAGCGCCTGCGGCATCCTTGTGATGGGCTTTATCCCCGCAAAGACGAACTCGCGCACGGAACGAGCGTACGCCGATGCCCTCGGCGGACGCGGGGGCACGCTCACCGACACCGCCATCAAGTACTCCTGGTACGTGATTCCGGCTGTCGGCCTCATGCTCTGCACGGAAGTGCAAGGGAGGGTGGTGTCATGAAGCGGATGGCGAACGGCCTGCTCGGTGTCGCGACACTGGTGACCATCGGCTGCAGTGGACCCCTGACACGGGTCGCACCCCAGCCGCCGGAAGGCGTGGCGCTCACGAAGGAGGCCCGCGGCACAGCCTGCGGCGTCAACCTCTTCGGCGTGATTCCGATCAGCGTGAACGACCGCGCCGAGCGCGCTTACCGGCAAGCGGTCGAGCGCTCGGGCGGGTCCGGGTTGACCAACACCAGCGTGGTCGACCGGTGGTACTGGATCTATGTCGGCCATATGGTGTGCACGGACATCTCTGGCATTGGATTTACTCAGGGAGGATGACTCGACCTCCACGCCGTGCCGTTGAAATCCCAGCATCGCCAGTGTCAGCGGGGTGGCACCAGGCCGCCCCGCTAGCGCCACCAAACACCGCGGCCACCGAGCGCCGACCCGCGAGGGGCGAAGCTCCCGTCGGTTCCCGCATCACCGGCAACCATCACTGCGAAAGGCTTCTACTCGAGAGCTACGGAAACCCGCAGCGAATCGTTGCCAGCCGCGGCTTTGCGTCGATCGAGAACCGGATGTTTCCGCGCGACTCACCTGTCGCCGCCGAGCCGCTACTGCAGCCGACGAGAACGTTGCCGACGCCGCGTAGGATCTCGTCCACGTACACCCTGCCATCGAGGTCATCGTCGGCACTCGGACATGCCTGCAGGGGGCGCTCCCCGAGAGCCATGCCCGTCGCGGTTACCAGTTCGGTCACGTCGACCTGCCCATCGCCGTCGCAATCGGTCAGGCAGAAACTCCCCCGTGGGTAAAGCACGTCGCGCGCCCCGCGGTCGTCGCCGGCGTTCCGGACCTCAACCCAGCCACGCCTGGCGTCGCCGAGAGCAGCGTCCTGGTGCCGGCGGGGAAGACGAAGCGCTGCACGGTCACGGCAACCTTTGACCCGGCACAGATCGGCACGCCGAACCCGCTGTCGGCGAACGGCCCGAGCAGTCCGGAGCTCGCGCCGCTCGATGCCGGCAACAACACGACGGAGCCGGTGCTCGACGTGCTGGATCGCGGTGATTTCTGACGGCAACCGGTCCCGCGAGTGCGGCCGGAAGGGCGGTTGTGGCGCCGAGGGGAGGGGGAAGTTCGAATGGTGCGTGTCCGATCTGGGGCAAGCGGTACCCAGGGGATGCCCCACGCCTTGACTACCCAATTTCGTGCGGTCATACTGATAGTATGACCAGTGCGAAGATTGCGATTAGCCTCCCGCCGAGGATCGCCGCGCGCGCACGGCAGGCCGTGCAACGGGGACGTGCGACGAGTGTCAGTGCCTACGTGGCCGCGGCGCTCGAAGAGAAGGTCAAGATGGACGACCTGTCGGCCTTGCTCGCCGAGATGTTGGCGGAATCGGGCGGCCCGCTCACCAAGGCTGAGCAGCGCGCGGCCGATCGGGCGCTGGGCGTTCCGGTCCGAAAGTCGACGCCCCGGAGACCCCGCCGCTGATGGCTGGCCTCACGCTGGATGCGGGCGCGCTCATCGCCTTCGAGAAGAACGACCGGCGGGTCGTGGCACTGATTGCTCGGGCGCTCGATCGTGAATATGCGTTGGCGGTGCCGGCGGGCGTGGTCGGTCAGGTCTGGCGCGACGGACGCCGGCAAGCCCGTCTCGCCCGGCTGCTGGCCGCACCGGACGTCGAGGTCGAGCCGCTCGACGACGAAGCGGCCCGGGCGGCAGGGCAGATGTGCGGCGTCAGGAACACCGCCGATGTCATCGACGCCTCCGTGGTGCTCTGTGCAAAACGGCGTGGCCATCGGATCGCGACCTCCGATCCCGAGGACATCCGAGCCCTCGATCCCGATGGGCTGGTGATCGTTGTCTAGTCTGTACGCGGCCGGCTCGGCCGGCGCTTTCCCAACTTGTCACCGCCCCTCACCCAGCCGCGAGGGACGTAGGGGACGGTTCCTCTGATCGCACGATGCGCTGATCGGATTTCGGTGTGGCTCTTGGCCACGGTGATCGTTGTCGGTGTCGCGAGCATGGGTGGCGCAGCGGCGGTCCTGCCATCGGCGTTCGGTGGCGGCGCCGGGGCAGCCCCGCCGCGCCGGCCCAGCAGGCGGCGCCGATTCCCTTCCCTCATCGGCGGTGGTCTCCGAAGCGCGAATGGCGGCACGGGCCCGTGGAGCCGCGGCGGCCGCTACCGGACACGAACGACCGCGCCGAGCGCGCCTACCGGCAAGCGGTCGAGGGCTCGGGCGGGTCCGGGTTGACCAACACCAGCGTGGTCGACCGGTGGTACTGGATCTATGTCGGCCATATGGTGTGCACGGACATATCCGGCGTTGGATTCACTCAGGGAGGATGACTCGACCTCCACGCCGCGCCGTTGAAATCCCAGCATCGCCAGTGTCAGCGGGGTGGCACTAGGCCACCCCGCTAGCGCCAACAAACACCGCGGCCACCGGGCGCCGACCCGCGAGGGGCGAAGCTCCCGTCGGTTACCGCATCGACGGCAACCATCGCTGCGAAAGGCTTCTACTCGAGAGCTACTGAAGCCCGCAGCGAATCGTTGCCAGCCGCGGCTTTGCGTCGATCGAGAACCGGATGTTTCCGCGCGACTCACCTGTCGCCACCGAGCCGCTACTGCAGCCGACGAGAGCGTTGCCGACACCGCGCAGGATCTCGTCCAGGAACAGCCAGCAACGGGCCAGATCCGCCGCTTTCTTCATATGCTACCCTCCGGCGCTTCCACCTCGGTGCGTTTGCCCTTCGCGCTCGGCGTTTCGCTCTCAAGACGCCAGATGGCCGCTCCGTGGCTTCAGCCGGTATACATCTTCGTGCGAAACTTCGCAGCGTTTAGCAAGCTCGTTTCCGTTTGCGATTTCCACGGATGCGCGTGCGGCACGGAGAAATCAAATGGGGACGACGCGAGACGTCCTCCTATCCCTGAGAAGCCGCGCAGGCGGGTCGCAGCGGAATACGGTTGCCCCGGACCGATCCGGGCTGGCACAACCGCTGCAAAGGTTTCCTATGGGCGATCCGCCCGGCAACGGCGGCGGGAGGCCGCCGGGCTCGGACGCCGGAAAGGACGCAGTCATGTCCCTCGTGGCACTCACGCAACGACCCGTGCACACCGTCCTCGGTTCGCACACCGTACTCGAGGCGGCCAAGCGGATGTGCGAACACGCCGTTGGGGCCCTGGTCGTCACCGATAACGACGGCACGACCCCGCTCGGGGTCGTTACCGACCGCGACCTCGTCTGGATGATCGCCGAGGGCCTCGATCCCAAGATAGCCGAGGTGGCACAGTTCGCCCGCGCCCCGCTGCACACCGTGTCGGTCAGCGACTCCGTCGCCGACGCGGTGCGCACGATGCGCGAGCACGGGGTGCGACGCTTGCCCATCGTCGACGGCGAACACCACCTCGTCGGCCTGGTGTCCCTCGACGACGTTCTCGCGCTCCTCGGCCAGGAGATGGCCGACGTGGCGGCCACGATCTCCGGGGAGCTGGCCGTCGAACGCCGCATCACGGCAACCTGAGCCGACCCGCACCCCGGCCCATCTTCAATGTCCCGCCATAACCCCAACCACCAGAAGGCCGGCGAGGAAGGCGGCAAACCGAAGCATCTCGCGAATGCGCGGGCGGCGCGCGGAAATTACGGGCAGTTGGATCGGCGGGTAGTGGTTGCGCGGCCACATCTCCGTCAGGTCAACCGGGTCGCAGGGCACCCCGGGGGCATGTCTTCGGCGTCCCCGGACCTTTCGCGATCGCGGCTCCCGGCAAACAGCCCCAGCGCTTCGCGGGCCATCGCGGCGACCCGCGCCCGCAACGCATCCGGCGGAAGGCCGGCCACTCCGACGCTCCAGCGCCGCCCTTCCGCACTGCGCAGCCACCGGAAGACGACCCAACGGCGGTCGAGTTCGTCCTGCGCCACCGGAGCGAGCGCGTCGTCCTCGGCTTCTTCCAGACCCTCGACTAGCCGATCGAGTGCCGGCGTCAATTCCCCCAGCGGTACGGCGACCTCGTCGCAGACCTTGCTACCCGCGATCCCCCAGAGACGAATCGTCCCGGGACCAGCGCCGGGTTGCACGGCAATCGCGGCATTGCGCCACACGCGGTTGATAAACAGGCGCCGCCGTATGGTCTCGATACCCTCGATGATCCGCTGACGGCGGGCGGCCTCCTCGAACCGCTCGGCGGCTGCGAGTTCGTTCCGCTCGGCAATCAGGCCCGCCAGCGCCGCCTTCGACCGGGCACTGAGCGCCAGAACAGCGCGAAGGAAATCGCGCCCGTAGTCGCCCGGCGTCACACGCCCGAGGCAAGGAGCGCTGCACGCATGGAGCTGCAACCGAAAGCAGTGCGCCCACGCGCCGGGCGTCTGCGGGTCGTCGCACGTCCGTAAACGGAATGCGTCGCTCACGATCGCGACGGCGTCGCCGACGCGAGCTTGCGGGTTGAACGGACCCAGTGCTCGCACGCCATCCGCAGGAGCCGGCGTCACCGTCAGTCGAGGAAACGTCTCCCGGTAATCGACGGCGAGGTAAGAGTAGCGCTCGTGCCGCCGCAGGCGTTTATTCAGGGGCGGAGCGAGCGCCTGCACCAGGGCGATCTCGCGCAGCAACGCAGCGAAGTCCGACCCCGTAGGCTCGATCGTAACGGTCGCAGCCGAGCGCCGCAGCGCGCGCACCTTACGCAGGCGATCGGCCGTCGGTTGGAAATAGGAAGCCAGACGTGCGCGGAGGTTGCGGCTTTTGCCGACATACAACGCGCGGCCGTCGGCTCCGCGAAAGACATACACACCGGGGATACCCGGCACCTTGCCGCTATTGGACGCCAGTTCGCCGAGACTGAACACCATTCCCACCTCACCTCCGCCGCGACGCCCGCCGCGACGCCCGAGCGATCATGGTCCAGAACCGGATGCCGGGAAAGACCCGAAGAGTCGGCGTGAAGGCTAACAAGGCGTCGAAGGACTCGGCACCGTCCTTCGCGGCGGCCGTCGCGACGACGATCGACGCGCGCGGCCCCTTTGACCGGGCCTGCCCTTACCGGCTACGAGACCAGATCATGCACAACTTCAAGACCGGAACAGTAAGCGCCAACGGCCTACGGTTCGCGACCATCGAAGCGGGCGACGGGCCACTGGTATTGTGCCTGCACGGGTTTCCGGACCACGCTCCCTCTTTCCGGCATCAACTGCCGGCGCTGGCCGCGGCGGGGTATCGTGCAGTGGCTCCCTACATGCGCGGCTACGCGCCGACGGAGACACCTTCCGACGGTCGCTATCAGACGGCGGTGCTGGCGCAGGACGCGATCGAGTTAATCTCCGCTCTCGGCTACTCGTCGGCGGCGTTGTTCGGTCACGACTGGGGAGCGCCTGCGGCCTACGGGGCGGCGATTCTCGCCCCGGAGCGGGTCACGAAGCTCGTCGCCGCCTCGGTACCGCACGGACCGGGCATGCTGGAGGCGTTCATGTCGAGCTACGCTCAGCAGCGCCGATCCTGGTACATGTTCTTCTTCCAGATGCCGTTTGCCGATGCCGCCGTGGCGCACGACGATTTCCAATTCCTCGAACGGCTGTGGCGGGACTGGTCACCCGGATGGCACCCCGCGGCCGAGGACATGGAAGCTCTCAAGGCGACGTTCCGCGCGCCCGGCGTTCTGCAGGCCGCTCTCGGCTACTATCGTTGTACTTTGAACCCGGCCTTGCAGGACCCGGGGCTCATGGAAACGCAGGTGCGCATCGGCATGGCGCCGGTGGAAGTGCCGGCGTTGTACATCCATGGGGTCGAGGACGGCTGCATCGGGGTCGATCTGGCGCGGGGGCTGGAGCCCTGGTTCACGCGCGGTCTACGCACGGAAATTGTCGCTGGGGCCGGGCACTTCGTGCACCAGGAGCGCCCGGCGGAAGTGAACCGGGTGTTGCTGGATTTCCTGCGCGGACGGTAAGCTCCGCCGCGAAAAGCGCGAAGGGCCCGCGTGGAGTGCACGCGGGCCCTTCGCAACGACACTTCGCGGGGAGACCGCTCACTGGGGCGGGACCGCCGGTGTCTGCGATTCCTTCTTTTCCTGCCGTTTGCGACGGCGTTCGCGTTTCTTCTCCGACTCGGCGCGCGCCATGTCGCCGCGGTCGGTGAGCTCGATAACGGACATCGGTGCGGCGTCGCCGTGGCGCGGGCCGACCTTGACGATGCGGGTATAACCGCCGGGGCGGTCGCGAAAGCGTTCGGCCACTTCGCCGAAGAGCTTGCCGACGACGCTGTTCTTGCGAATGAACGCGGCGGCCTGCCGGCGCGCGTGCAGGGTACCGCGCTTGGCCAGGGTGACCATGCGGTCGGCGACGCGGCGCAGCTCCTTGGCCTTGGCATCGGTGGTGCGCAGGTGTTCGTGCTCGAACAGCGACGTCACCATGTTGCGAAACAGCGCCTTACGGTGCGAGCTGCTGCGATTGAGCTTTCGTCCCGAGTTCAGATGTCTCATGGTCACCCCAGCACGCGGTTCGGCGGACCGGCCGCGTGTGCGCCGTCACCTCAGGCGCTCTGTTTCTCCTTCGCCCAGCGTTCGTCGAGTTCGGCCCGGCTCGGGAAGTTATCGATCTTCATGCCGAAGTCGAGGCCCATGTCATGGAGGATCTCTTTGATTTCGTTGAGGGACTTGCGGCCGAAGTTCTTGGTCTTCAGCATCTCGCCTTCGGACCTCTGGACGAGTTCGCCGATGTACTTGATGCCGGCATTCTGCAGGCAGTTAGCCGAGCGCACGGAGAGTTCGAGTTCGGCCACCGGCCGGAAGAGGTTTTCGTTCAGCGTCGGGCGCGGCTCCTCGCTGACCTCCACGGCCTCGGGACCTTCTTCGAAGTTGACGAAGATGGCAAGCTGGTCCTGGAGAATGCGGGCCGCGTAAGCGACGGCATCGTCGGGGCGCACGCCGCCATTGGTCCACACTTCGAGGTTGAGGCGGTCGTAGTCGGTACGCTGGCCGACGCGGGCATTGGTAACGGTGTAATTGACCTTCCGAATCGGCGAGAAGATGGCGTCGATGGGAATAGTACCGATGGGCGCGTCTTCTTCCTTGTTCCGTTCCGCCGGGACGTATCCGCGGCCGACCCTTATGGTCAGGGTGGCATCGAGCACGCCGTCCTTGGAAAGGGTCGCGACGTGCTGCTCCGGATTGAGGATCTCGACGTTGGGGCCAACTTTGATGTCGCCGGCGCGGACCACGCCTTCCCCCTTCGCCTGAATGCGGGCCGTCTCCTGCACGCCTTCGGCGAGCCGCAGCCGCACCTCTTTCAGATTGAGGACAATATCGGCAACGTCCTCGCGCACACCGGGCAGGGTCGAGAACTCGTGCAGTACGCCTTCGATCTTCACCGCGGTAATGGCGGCACCCTGCAGGGAAGACAGGAGTATACGGCGCAGCGAGTTGCCGATGGTGATGCCGAAGCCGCGTTCGAAGGGTTCGCCCACGAACTTGCCGTAGACGGCACTGATGGACTTATCGTCGGCTTCGAGCTTCTTCGGCTTGATCAGATCACGCCAATTGCGTTGCGGCAGCATAGTCAGAGCACCTCCTGTCGCCGTTAGGTCGGTCGTGCTGCGCTCACTTCGAGTAAAGCTCGACGATGAGCTTCTCGTTGATCTGCGCGGACAGTTCGGCGCGAGTGGGCAGGACTTTAAGGCGGGCGCTGAACGCCTCGCGTTGAACCTCGAGCCAATCCGGCCATCCTCGGCGTTCGGCCTGCTCCATCGCCTCGACGATACGGTTGACGCTACGGCTCTTCTCGCGCACGGCCACGACCTGACCGGCGCGAACCAGGTAAGACGGTATATCGACCTTGCGGCCGTCGATAAGGAAATGCCCGTGGCGCACGAACTGGCGCGCTTCGGCGCGGGAGGTCGCGAAGCCCATGCGGTAGACCATGTTATCGAGGCGGCGTTCGAGCAGGACGAGCAGGTTCTCGCCGGTGATGCCGCGCTGCCGTTCGGCTTGCAGAAAGTAGCGGTGGAATTGCTTCTCCATCAGACCGTAGGTCCGTTTGACCTTCTGCTTCTCGCGCAACTGGATGGCGTACTCGGAGAACTTACTACGGGCCTGGCCGTGCTCGCCGGGCGGGTAGTTACGCCGTTCGATGGCGCACTTGTCCGTATAGCAGCGGTCGCCCTTCAAGAAGAGCTTCAGGCCTTCGCGCCGGCACAACCGGCAGACCGAATCGGTGTAACGAGCCAACGACTTACCCTCCCTGTCTCAGACGCGCCGGCGCTTGGGCGGCCGGCATCCATTGTGGGGGATGGGGGTAACGTCGCGGATGACGCTGACCGCGAATCCCACCGCTTGCAGGGCGCGCAGTGCCGACTCGCGCCCCGAGCCGGGGCCTTTGACGTGTACTTGAAGATTGCGAACCCCGGCGTCCATCGCCTTGCGGGCGGCGCTTTCCGCCGCCAGTTGGGCGGCAAAAGGGGTGCCCTTGCGGGAACCCTTGAAACCGACGGAGCCGGCGCTGGACCAGGCCACAACGTTGCCCACCGGGTCGGTGATCGTGATGATGGTGTTGTTGAACGTGGAGTGAATGTGCGCGACCCCTTCGCTCACGGTTTTCTTAATCTTGCGCCGCTTGGGCGCCTTGCCGGCTTTCGCCGGGGTCTCGGCGCCTCGCGCCGCGCTATCGTCCTTGGCCATCTTCTACTCCTTCGTGGCGCAGAGTCCTGCCCATCAGCCCTTGGGCGGCGCGGACTTCTTCCCGGCGATGGCCCGTCGTGGTCCCTTGCGGGTGCGGGCATTGGTGTGCGTGCGCTGGCCGCGCACGGGAAGGTTGCGCCGGTGACGCAAGCCCCTATACGAACCGATATCCATCAGGCGCTTGACGTGTCCCGCAACCTCGCGGCGCAGGTCGCCTTCGACCTTGCACCTGGCATCGATGACCTGTCGGATACGAACGACCTCGTCCTCGGAGGCGGCATCGCTGCGTTTGTTCGGATCGACCCCGGCCTCGGAAAGAATCTTGCGAGCCGAGGTGCGTCCGATGCCGAATATATAGGTGAGGGCCACTTCGAGCCGCTTGCTGCGCGGTAGGTCGACCCCGGCAATTCGTGCCATATATTGTCGCTCCGTTATCGGCCGTTGCTAACCCTGCCGTTGTTTGTGGCGCGGGTTGCTACACAGGACCCGTACCACTCCCTCGCGGCGGATGATCTTGCACTTCTTACAGACAATCTTGACTGATGCCCTGACTTTCACTGTTCCGCTCCCTCTGACCGGCGGCCGCTTGCCTGCGGGCCGGCCCTCACACCTGGCTGAGCACGTAAGGCCCTTCCTCGGTCACCGCCACCGAGTGTTCGAAATGCGCCGACCGCCGGCCGTCTTTGGTCACCGCAGTCCAGCCGTCTTCCTTGACGCGCACGTCCGCTCCTCCGGCATTGACCATGGGCTCGATGGCCAGAACCATGCCGGCGCGCAGGCGAACACCGCGGTCGCGCGTTCCGAAGTTAGGCACCTGCGGCTCTTCGTGCAGGTGGCGGCCGATACCGTGGCCGACGAAGTCGCGCACCACGGAGAACCCCGCTCGTTCGGCAGTTTCCTGCACCGTCGCCGAAACATCGCCGAGGCGTCGGCCGATTCGCACGCAGTCGATCGCCGCCCACAGCGCTTCCCGGGTGGTGTTCATGAGCCGCACCGATTCGTCGTCGGCTGTACCGACCGGAACGGTAATCGCAGCATCGCCGTAGAACCCTTGATAGCAGACGCCGAAGTCGAGCCCAACGATGTCGCCGTCGCGCAGCCGGCGATTTTCCGACGGGATACCGTGAACGACCTCCTCGTTGATGGAGATGCACAGGGTACGGGGGAACACGCGCCCACCGACCTCGTACCCCTTGAAGGCCGGCACCGCGCCGCGCTCCCTGGTCATGTTCTCGGCGACCGCGTCCAGCTCCGCGGTCGTCACTCCCGGCTGGGCGCGCGCCTGCAACTCGGCAAGGATATCGGCGACAATGACGTTAGCGGCGCGCATTACCGCAATCTCCTCGTGCGTCTTCAGTACGATCATAGGTCGCGTCCCGGTACGTCCGGGGCGTCGCTTCCGCGGCCGCCCCGAAGCAGCGGTTCGACGAACGGCCGCCAGGGATCGGTTGGCCGCATCGGTCAGCAGTCCGGCGGAGTCAGCCACGGCGCCCACGCAGCCGTCCCCGCTTCATGAATCCCTGATAGCTGCGGGTCAGCATGTGAGTTTCGATCTGGGCCATCGTATCCAGCGCGACGCCGACGACGATCAGCAGCGCGGTCCCGCCGAAGTAAAACGGAACGTTGAAACGCTGAATCAGGATCGACGGTAGGACGCAGACGGCCGAGACGTACAGCGCGCCGCCAAGCGTCAATCTCGACAGGATGCGATCGATGTACTCGGCGGTGCGCTGGCCGGGCCGAATGCCCGGGATGTACCCGCCGAACTTCTTCATATTGTCCGACACGTCAGCGGTGTTAAACGTCACCGCCGTGTAGAAATAGCAGAAAAAGATAATCAGGCCGACGTAGACGAGGTCATAGACCACGGCGCCGGGAGTCAGCACCTCGACCAGAGTGCGGGCCCATGCCGTCTCTCCGAAGGGTCCGAGTCCGAAGAGGGTCTGCGGAAACACCAGCAGCGAGGACGCGAAAATCGGTGGGATAACACCGGCGGTATTGACCTTCAGGGGCAGGTGCGACGATTGCCCCCCGTACATGCGCCGGCCAACCACGCGTTTGGCATACTGCACGGGGATGCGGCGCTGTCCGCGTTCCATGAAGATGATGACCCCGACGGTAAGCACCATCAAGGCAACGAGCGCGAGCAGCACCAGAATACCGAGTTCGCCTTCGCGGACGAACTCGTAAGTGGTGACCGCCGCCGACGGCAGTGCGGAGACGATGCCGGCGAAGATGATCAGAGAGATGCCGTTGCCGATGCCCCGTTCGGTGATCTGTTCGCCGAGCCACATTATAAAGATGGTGCCGGAAGTAAGCGTAAGAACCGTCATGGCGCGGAAGGCCCAGCCGGGGTCGAACACCACCGAACCGCCGCCGGGGGCCTGGATCTGCTCGATGCCGATGCTGATGAACAGGCCCTGAACCACGGCGAGCAACACGGTGCCGTAGCGGGTGTACTGGGTGATTTTGCGCCGGCCGACGTCGCCCTCTTTGGACAAGCGCTCGAGGTAGGGGATCACCACGGTCAGCAGTTGCAGGATAATGGACGCGCTAATGTACGGCATGATGCCCAGAGCGAAGATCGAGAACTGCTCCAGGGCGCCGCCCGAGAAGAGGTTGACCAGACCGAACATGGTGTTGCGCGCCTGTTCGAAGAACGCGGCGAGCGCCTTCCCGTCGATCCCCGGGGTAGGGACCGCCACGCCGACGCGATACACGGCAAGGAGTCCGAACGTGAACAGCAGGCGTTTGCGCAGCTCGGGAATGCGCGACGCGTTTTGGAACCCCTCAAGCACCGGGGACCACCTCCGCGCTGCCGCCGAGCGCCTGCAGTCGGTCACGGGCCGCGCCACTGAAGCGCTGCGCCTTCACGGTAAGGGCCTTATTCAGCTCGCCCTTGGCGAGGATCTTGATCGGCTCGCGCAGGCTATGAATCAGCCCGCGTTCGCGCAGGGCTGCCGCATCGACGACGGCACCGGCCTCGAAGCGGGCCTCGAGCTGCCCCAGGTTAACGACGCGGAAGGCGACCCGGAACGGATTGCGGAAGCCGCGTTTGGGGAGTCGCCGTTGCAGCGGCATCTGACCGCCTTCGTATCCGGGCGGCGTATTGCCGCCGGACCGCGCTCCGCGGCCTTTGTGTCCGCGGCCGGCCGTCTTGCCGTTTCCGGACCCTGGTCCGCGACCGACGCGCTTACGTTTCTTCGTCGCACCGCTGGCCGGGGCAAGCCTGCTCAGGTCCATCTAGTTCTTCACCTCAATCAGGTGCCCCACCGCACGGATGCGGCCCTGGTTCGACGGGTTGTCGCGAACTACTGCGCTCTTACCCAGCCGGGTCAGACCGAGCGCCCGCAGGGTCGCGCGCTGGCGCTCGGTGCTACCGATTGCGCTGCGAACCTGCGTCACCTTCAACATCCTGGGCTCGCTCACGTCTCTAACCTCGCAACTCCTCGACCGCCTTGCCGCGCAGGCTGGCGATCGACTCGGGTGCTCGCAGTTGGTTGAGGGCGTCCATGGTGGCCTTCACCATGTTGTGCGGGTTATTCGAGCCGATGCACTTGGTGAGGACGTTACGAACGCCGGCGAGTTCGACGATGGCGCGCACGCCGCCGCCCGCGATAACCCCGGTCCCGTCCGTCGCGGGCCGTAGCAGCACGTGGCCGGCGCCGAATCTTCCCTGCACTGCGAACGGAATCGTGCCCTCGCTGAGTGGCACGCTGAGCATACTCTTCTTCGCACGTTCGATCGCCTTGCGAATCGCTTCGGGCACTTCGTTGGCTTTTCCCAGCCCGTATCCGACGCGTCCGTTGCCGTCCCCGACGACCACCAGTGCACTGAAGCTAAAGCGACGTCCGCCCTTTACCACCTTGGCGACGCGGTTGATCTGCACCACCTTTTCCTTCAGTTCGACCCCGCCGACTTCGATACGATCGCGGCCGCGTCCCGATGTCATCCGTCCCGGACTCGCCATACGTCAGAACTCCAAGCCGGCTTCGCGCGCGGCATCTGCGAGGGCCTGCACGCGGCCGTGGTAGAGGAACCCATTGCGATCGAACACGACGGAGCGAATGCCGCGCTCCTGGCAGATGCGGGCGATGAGAGCCCCCACGTGCTTGGCGGCGTCGCGGTTGCCGCTCCCTTTGATCTGGTCCTTCAGTGCCGGCGACAGCGTCGACGCCGACGCGAGGGTGCGCCCGGTCTGGTCGGAGATCACTTGCGCGTACATGTGTTTCCCGCTGCGGAACACGCACAGGCGCGGGCGCGCGTCGGTACCGGCGACGCGGCGACGAACGCGCGCCTGGCGTCGCTGACGAGCGAGTTGTCTGAGCGCCACGGTCATGATCACCCGCCTCCCGCGGCTCCGGCCGCCTTACCGGCTTTGCGCCGGATCTTCTCTTCGGCGTATTTGATACCCTTGCCCTTGTACGGCTCGGGGGGCCGCAGCTCGCGCACCATCGCCGCCGTCTGTCCGAGCAACTGTTTGTCGATCCCCTCCAGCGTAATGACGGTCTGCTTGTCCACCTTCGCCTGTACGCCCTCCGGCAACTGGAAGAGGATCGGGTGGGAATAACCGAGGGTCAGATAGATCGCCTGGCCGCGGACTTCCGCACGGTAGCCGACGCCGACGATTTCGAGCACCCGGGTAAACCCGCTGTGCACGCCATGCACCATGTTGGCAATCAGGCGTTGCGTCAGGCCCTGTGCGGCGCGATGGTTCTCGTCGGCGCGGCGTACGTGCAGCGTGCCATTATCCTGATCGATGGCGACCCCGGAAGGCACACGGCACTCCAGTTTCCCTTTCGGACCCTCGACCCGCACCAGCCCGGCATCGACGCGCACGGCAACACCGGCAGGCAGGGGGATGGGCAGTTTACCGATCCGTGACATGTTCGTTGCCCTACCAGACCGAGCAGAGCAGCTCGCCGCCCAGATTGAGCTTGCGCGCTTCGCGATCGGTCAGAATGCCAGCCGGCGTCGAGACCACATTGATTCCGAGTCCTCGACGCACTTGCGGAATCTTGGTGGCGCCCACGTAAACGCGCAGGCTGGGCCGGCTGACCCGTTGGATGCCGGTGATCACCGGGCGGTTGTTGTTATCGTACCGCAGCCACACCCGCAGCACCTTGCGGACGCCGTCCTCGACCACGGTAGCTTCCTTGAGATAGCCTTCAGCCACCAGCACCTCGGCGATGCGCGTCTTCACCCGCGACCACGGCACGTCCACCTGCTCCTTGCGGGCGTGCGCCCCGTTACGAATGCGCGTCAGGAGGTCGGCGATAGGATCGGTCATCGACATCGCGTCACCTACCAGCTCGCCTTGATGAGCCCGGGTATCTCCCCTTTGCGCGCGAGGTCGCGCAGACACAGGCGGCACATCTTGAAGCGCCTGAAGAATGCGCGCGGTCGCCCGCACAGGGGGCAGCGGTTATAGGTACGCACCCGGAACTTGGGGGGGCGCTGCGCTTTCACGCGCAAGCAGGTTTTTGCCACTTCCGTACTCCTAGCTGCGGAACGGCATCCCGAGCGCCTGGAGGAGGGCCCGGCCGTCCGCATCCGTCTTGGCCGTTGTCGTTATACACACCGTCAACCCGCGAACTTTCTCGACCTTGTCGAGATCGATCTCGGGAAAAATGATCTGTTCGCGCACGCCCAGCGCGTAGTTGCCGCGCCCGTCGAAGGCGCGTTCCGAGACGCCCTTGAAATCGCGCACGCGGGGCAGGGCGACGTTCACGAGGCGATCGAAGAACTCGTACATACGGGCGCCGCGCAGGGTGACCATGCAACCGATGGGCATACCGGCGCGCAGCTTGAAGTTAGCGATCGCCTTGCGCGCTTTCGTCACCACCGGCTTCTGCCCGGTTATGGCGGCAAGCTCGGAGGTCGCCGCGTCCATGGCCTTGGCGTTCTGAATCGCCTCGCCGAGGCCGATGTTGATGACGATCTTTTCCAGCCGTGGCACCTGGAAGCGGTTGGCGTACCCGCGTTCCTTTATCAGCCGCGGCAGGATCTCGCTCTCGTAGCGTTCACGCAAACGGGTTGCCATCAGTCTCACCGATCGAGCTGTTCGTTGCATGCCCGACAGACTCGCACGCTGCGGCCGTCTTCGAGGCGGCGCTTGCCCATGCGCACGGGGGCATTGCACTTGTCGCACATAATCATGAGGTTGGAGCGATGAATGGGCGCCTCTTTCTCCACGATTCCCGCTGCCGTCTGCGGCCCACGGGCCTTGGAGTGGCGCTTCACCATGTTCAAGCGCTCGACGGTCACCCGCTCGCGCTCGGGAAAGACGCGGAGCACCTTACCGGTCTTGCCGCGGTCTCGTCCGGCGATGACCATCACCGTGTCGTTTTTGCGGATCGTTGCGCGCATCGTACCGATCTCCGTGCAGCCTCAGATCACCTCGGGCGCCAGCGAGAGAATCTTCATGAACCGCTTGGCCCGCAGCTCGCGCGCCACCGGTCCGAAGATACGGGTACCGACGGGTTCACGCTGGTTGTCGATCAGGACGGCGGAGTTGGAATCGAACTTGATGTACGACCCGTCCGGCCGGCCCACTTCCTTGGTGGTCCGGACAATCACCGCCTTCATGACGTCGCCCTTCTTGACTTTCGCGTTTGGGATCGCCTCCTTGACCGACACGACGATGATATCGCCGAGCGAGGCGTACCTGCGCCGTGAGCCGCCGAGCACCTTGATGCACAGCACCTTGCGCGCTCCCGAGTTGTCCGCCACGTCGAGGATCGTTTCCGACTGCACCATTTCCGTCTCCGCCGGCCGCGCCGCGCCTTCCCGTCACTCCGCCTTGACGAGGACGGTACGCACCGTCCATCGCTTGTCCCGGCTGAGGGGACGAGTTTCCGCGATCAAGACCCGGTCGCCCACGCCGCAGCGGTTCTGCTCGTCGTGCGCTTTCACCTTGTCGCGTCGCTTGAGGTATTTCTTGTACTTAGGGTGCTGGACGAGGCGCTCGACCGCGACGACGACGGTTTTGTCCATCTTGTCGCTGAGGACGACCCCTTCCCTGGTTTTCGCTTTGCCACGCATCTTATGCCATCCGTCACGCGCCGGCCGGCTGCCGTCGCTGTCGTTGTATCGTGCGCACCCGCGCGATATCTCGTCTGGTCTGTTCCAGTCGGGCCGGGCTTTCGAGTTGATTGGTGCGGTGGCGGAGCCGCAAGAGAAACAGCGACTCGCGCAGTTCGCGCTCCTTAACTTCGAGCTCGGCGTCGCTCAGATCACGCAACTCACGCGGCCGCATGACCACCTCCGCCACTGGCATGTCGTTCCCGGTACTGCGTTGGAATCGAGAGCTTGTGCGCCGCGAGACGGAAGGCCTCGCGGGCAACTTCCGGGGACACGCCTTCCATCTCGAAGAGCATGCGTCCCGGCTTGACGACGACCACCCAGATCTCCGGCGACCCCTTCCCCTTGCCCATGCGCGTTTCCGCAGGCTTCTTGGTGAGCGGCTTATCGGGGAAGACGCGGATCCAGACGCGACCGCCGCGTTTGATATGCCTGGTCAGGGCGACGCGTGCCGCTTCCAGCTCGCGTGCCGTGACCCAGCCACGCTCGGTGGCCTGCAGGCCGAAGTCGCCAAAGGCGAGCGCAGAGCCTCGCCAGGCGAGGCCCGGCCGGCGCCCCTTCTGCTGCTTGCGGTACTTGACCTTTTTCGGTGCCAGCATGATGTCAACGTCCCCGGCGCATTACGCCCCGGCTGCGGCCTTCTGCTTGTCCTCGTCTCGGGTCAGCACCTCGCCGCGGAAGATCCACGCCTTGATACCGATGACCCCGTACGTCGTCTTCGCCTGCGCGAACCCGTAACTGATGTCGGCGCGCAGCGTGTGCAACGGCACGCGCCCCTCGCGGTACCACTCGGTCCGGGCGATCTCGGCGCCGCCGAGCCGGCCGGCGCACTGCACCTTGACCCCGAGGGCGCCCATGCGCATGGCGCGGCCCACGGCTTCCTTCATGGCGCGCCGGAAGGCAACGCGGCGTTCGAGCTGCAGCGCCACGTTCTCAGCGACGAGCTGCGCGTCGACATCCGGCCTGCGGACCTCGTGGATATTGATGAACGATTCGCGTTTGG
Organism: Candidatus Binatia bacterium; assembly: GCA_023150935.1. Classification (NCBI taxonomy): domain Bacteria; phylum Candidatus Binatota; class Binatia (SeqCode); species Binatia bacterium. The sequence goes on from JAKLJW010000052.1 coordinate 24,756, forward strand.
TGATTTTGGCGATTTCGCTTTTGAGCTTATCGATTTCGGCGCCTTTCTTTCCGATCACGATGCCCGGGCGAGCGGTGTAGATGTTGATTTTCGCTTTGTTCGCCGCCCGTTCGATCTCCACCTTGGAGATGCCCGCGTGGTAGAGACGATCCTTGAGGAACTTCCGCAGCCGCAGGTCCTCGTGGAGCAGGTCGGCGTAGTCGCGCCGGCCGAACCACTTGGAATCCCAGGCCTCGATAACCCCGAGGCGAAATCCTTTTGGGTGGACCTTCTGACCCATAGCTCCCTCTAGGCGCCGCGCGTCCGCTCGCCGACGACGATCGTTATGTGGCTGGTGCGCTTGCGCAGCGGTGTCGCGCGTCCATGGGCGCGCGGCAGGAAGCGCTTCAGCGTTGCGCCGCCGTCGACCGTCGCCGACCGGACGTAAAGCGCGTCGACGTCCACCCGCTGTGCCTGTTCGGCATTGGCAACCACCGACTTAAGCGTCTTGGTTACCATTCGGGCGGCCTTCTTCGGCACGAAATCCAGTATCATCAGAGCTTCGCCCACGCTCTTGCCACGGATGAGGTCCACGACCAGGCGGGCCTTGCGGGGCGCAATGCGCAGGTGTCGGCTTACGGCTCGTGCTTCCATCCGGCCCTCACTTCCCGCCCGCACTCACTTCTTAACCTCGGCCTTACGGTCGCCCGAGTGGCCGTGGAAGGTGCGGGTTGGAGAAAACTCGCCGAGTTTGTGCCCGACCATATTCTCGGAAACGTAGACCGGGATGAATTTCCGGCCGTTGTGAACCGCAAACGTGTGCCCGATCATGTCCGGTGTAATCGTCGACCGTCGCGACCAGGTCTTGATGACCCGTTTATCGCGCGCCGCGTTCATCGCGTCCACCCTGGCGGCGAGATGACCGTCCACAAATGGCCCTTTCTTGACCGACCGCGCCATCCCGGTGCTCCTACTTCGTCCGCCGCTTCACGATGAAGCGGTCCGTGCGCGGGTTATGCCGCGTCTTGTATCCCTTGGCCGGTTGTCCCCACGGCGACTGCGGGTGATTGCCCTTCGACCGGCCCTCACCTCCGCCGTGCGGATGGTCGACCGGGTTCATGGCCATACCGCGGACCCGAGACCGTCGGCCGAGCCAGCGTACGCGGCCCGCTTTGCCGAGTGAAACGTTTTCGTGTTCGACGTTACCCACCTGGCCGATGGTCGCCCGGCAGGAAAGCGGAACATAGCGCAGTTCCCCCGAGGGCAGTTTCAACAGGGCTTTCGCGCCCTCCTTCGCCATCAACTGTGCCGCAGTCCCGGCGCTACGGGCCAATTGCCCACCGCGGCCCGGTTTCAGCTCCACGTTGTGGACCATGGTACCGGTCGGAATCAACTGGAGCGGCATTGCGTTACCGGGCTTGATATCCGCCCCTTCCCCGGCCGTCACCCGGTCCTCCACCTTCAGTCCGACAGGCGCCAACACGTAACGCTTCTCCCCGTCGGCATATGCCAGCAGGGCGAGGCGAGCGGAGCGATTGGGATCGTACTCCAGGGCGGCCACGCGGGCCGGAATCTGGTCCTTGCGCCGCTGGAAGTCGACGACTCGGTAGCGCCGCTTGTGGCCGCCGCCGCGATGCCGCATGGTCATGCGACCGAGGGCGTTGCGACCGCCGCGGCGCTTCTTGGGCGCCAGCAACCGGCGTTCGGGTTCCTTATCGGCAAGCTCCGAGAAGTCCGCAACCGTTTGGAAGCGGCGCCCGGGCGAGGTCGGTCTGTATTGGCGAACCGGCATGATCAAACGGCCTCGTAGAAGTCGATGCGTTGGCCGGCGGCAAGCGTCACGTAAGCCTTCTTCCAGTTCGGTCTCTGGCCGCGCCACTTGCCGACGCGTCGCATCTTGCCAAGGTAATTAATGGTCCGCACCTGCTCCACCTTGACCTTGAAAAGAGTTTCGACGGCACGGCGGATATCGTGTTTGCTGGCATCGCGGCGCACCCGAAAAACGAATTGGTTACCCTGCTCGTTGACGAGTGTGCCCTTCTCGGTGATCAGCGGGGCGTAGATGATGTGACCGAGATCAATCATGCTCCCACTCTCGCTTCCAGTGCGCGGATCGCCTCCGGCGTCAGGATGAGCCGCTCGTAGCGGAGGATATCGTAGACGTTGGCGCCGTCGACGCGCAGCACCTTGATCTTGGGAAGGTTGCGGGCAGCCCGCTCGAGACTCTCGTCGCGGCCGGCGATGACGATGAGGGCGCTTCGCACCTGGAGCTGAGCGGCGACGGCGGCGAGCAGCTTCGTCTTCGGTGCATCGAGAGCGATCCGGTCGACGACCAGAAGTTGCCCATCGCGAACCTTGGCCGCCAGGGCCGCGCAAAGGGCCGCCTTGCGGGCTGTAGCAGGCAGCCGGTAGGAATAGTCGCGCGGCTGCGGGCCGAAAACCGTCGCACCGCCGGCCCAGATGGGCGATCGGCTGCTGCCGGCTCGTGCGCGACCGGTACCCTTCTGGCGCCACGGCTTCTTCCCGCCCCCGCTAACGAAGCCGCGCGTCTTAGTGGCGTGGGTTCCCGCCCGTCGGTTCGCCATCTGCATCTTCACGGTTTCGTAGAGCAGATGCCGTCTCACGGGCCCACCGAACAGCGCTGCTGGCAGGGTTACTTCCCCCACCGCTTCGTTGCGCTGGGAAATCAACGGTACCGTTCTTGCGTCAGTCACGGCGCGCCCTCTTCACGGCCGGGCGGACCACGACGATGGCGTTACGCGCCCCCGGCACGGCCCCGCGCACCAGCAGCAGATGTTCGGCTGCCTTGACCGCGATGACTTCGAGGTTCTGCGTCGTCACCCGCTCGTTGCCGTACTGCCCAGCCATGCGCTTGCCCTTGAACACGCGCCCCGGGAAGGACCGATTTCCAATCGACCCGCCGTGGCGGAAGTACTCGTGCGTACCGTGGCTTCCGGGGAATCCCCCGAACCTGTGCCGCTTGATCACGCCGCTGAAGCCGCGCCCTTTGGTGGTTCCGGTGACGTCGACCCGGTCGCCCGCGGTAAAGATCGCATCGACGGTGATCTCCTGACCGAGATTGTAGGCGGTCTCCGAATCGTCAGGGTCGAATTCGCGTAGGACCTGGAACACACCCTTGCCGGCTTTCACGCAATGCGCACGGTAAGCTTTCGTTGCGCGCTGGGGCTTGCGTTCGCCGAAGCCCAGTTGCAGGGCGACGTAGCCGTCCCGGTCCCGGCGCTTCGCCTGCACCACCGTGCACGGGCCGGCCTGGATGACAGTTACGGGAATCAACTGTCCTTTGTCATCGAACAGTTGCGTCATGCCGAGTTTCTTGCCGATCAATCCGATCATGGCCTTCCGGAGTTCGCGTCGCCCCGCCTCGTGTCGCTCACTGGAGTTTAATCTCGACGTCGACGCCCGCCGCGAGGTCCAGCTTACCCAGCGCGTCGATGGTCTGCTGGGTGGGCTCAAGTATGTCCAGTAGTCGTTTATGCGTCCGGATCTCGAATTGCTCGCGCGACTTCTTGTCCACGTGGGGCGAACGGTTCACGGTGAACCGTTCGACGTGCGTGGGCAGTGGGATGGGCCCCGCCACGCGACCACCGGTCTGCCGTACCGTCTCGACGATTTCCTTCACCGACTGGTCGAGCAGCCTGTGATCGTACGCCTTGAGGCGAATCCGTATGCGTTCGTTCATGCCCATATTCGGCTACCACCGCACCCCGTTGAGACTGTTCAGTCGCCCCTTGCGCGTGCTCTCCGTCAACTTCGCAACTTCTGCCCTTACTCGATGATCTTAGCGACGACGCCGGCACCGACCGTGCGTCCGCCCTCGCGAATCGCAAACCGCAGCCCCTCGTCCATCGCGATCGGCGTGATCAGCGCCACCGACACCCGCACGTTGTCCCCCGGCATCACCATCTCCGTCCCCTCCGGCAACGTCACCACCCCCGTCACGTCCGTCGTCCGAAAGTAAAACTGCGGCCGATACCCCT
>JAKLJW010000053.1 GCA_023150935.1 Candidatus Binatia bacterium
GACGGCGGGCACCGGGCCATTCTGCCGGATTGAGGCTGCCCCTCGTGCCCGCCGCGCGCGAGTTCCGGGCGTTCGGCGTAACACGGAAGGAGGGGTGCGATGTTGAAGTTGGCAGTCTCATTGGGGAAGTGGCGTCCGCGTGTCCTCACAGGAGCGGCCGCTCTCATGCTCACGGCGACCGGACAGGGGGCTTTCGGCAGCACGATTAATGTGACGAGCACGTCGGGCGGCACGGGGGGCCCGAGCTGCACGTTGCGGGATGCAATCGCAGCCGCGAACGGTGACGTGCCAAGTGGGGGCTGCTCGGCGGGGAGCGGTGTCGACTCCATTGTCTTGCCGTCAGGGGCAATGATCACACTTGTGCAGGTCGACAATGCCACCCATGGCGCCAACGGGTTACCCGTGGTCACCAGCACGATCGTTGTCGAGGGGAATGGCGCAACAATCGGCCGCAGCACTGCACCTGCAACCCCGGTGTTCCGCATCCTTCACGTCGACGCAACCGGAGATCTGACGCTCGCCAATCTGACGATTACCAACGGCAAGATCACGGTTCCGTTGGTTCTTGGGGAGGGGGGTGGGGGAATCCTGAACTGGGGTAATCTCACCGTTACCGACTCCAGCGTTATCGGCAACGACGCGACCGCGCCCATCGGTTTTGGGTTTCCCGAGGGCGGGGGTATCTCAAGCCCGGGAACGCTACTGGTCGAGCGCAGCACGATCAGTGGGAACCGGGCCGGTCAGGGTGGCGGCATTTGCGCGGGGTGGTATCTGGGAGGACCGATCATTCCTGCCACGACCCTTGTCAACACGACGGTCAGTGGCAACAGCGACGACGGGAATTCCGGCGGTGGGATTCTGTACGCCCAGGGCATCCTGAGGCTCCGCAGTTCGAGCATCATCGACAACCGGGGAGGCATCTACAACAACTTCAACAGTGGCGGCACGGTGCAAAACACGATCTTAACTCGCAATGGCCCGTACAACTGTGCAGGGTCGCTCGCCTTTACCTCCATGGGATATAATTTGACTGACGACTCCACCTGCGGTTTTCTGTCCGGCCCCGGCGACCAGCCTAACGTCGCGAACCCGCAAGTGGGCCCCCTTCAAGACAACGGCGGTCCCACTGCGACTCACGCTCTCCTATCTGGCAGTTCTGCAATTGATGCAGGCGACCCGGCCGGCTGCGCTGACGCTAACAGCAGTCAACTTGCTACCGACCAGCGTGGCGCGCCACGCTCAGCCGACGGGGGAGGCGGTTTCGGTAACCGCTGCGATATCGGCGCTTTTGAGTTCGACTCGCTGTTGCCAAACGGTTCTCCATGCAGCAGCGATGCGCAGTGTGCGTCGCACCTCTGTACCGACGGGGTATGCGCGGTGCCCGTGGGCGCACCGGCACTCTCGCCGACGATGCTCCTGCTATCGGTTGCAATCCTAGGCCTTATCGGCATGTACAGTCTGGTCCTCGGACCGCGATGTCGAGCGCGATCCGACGAGGATTCCGAAACGCAGTGACGAGTCCTACGAGTCGGAGGATGCGCGGGGCACGTAGCCAGCAAGGTCAGTCAAATTGCGGGGTCCCCAAGGCAGGCAGCATGGTCGGCAAGCAAAGGGACGAGGCCGCATCGGCCGAACGAAGGGCGACGGCCACCACGGAGGCATTCGGTGAGGTCGTGGCCTCGCCTGATCCCGCGCATTCGGCTGAAGCTGCCCACCTGTGCTAAAGGATGCGTATGGCTCAGCTCATGGATCGAATCACCGTCAACCCACGGCAGTGTGGCGGGCGTCCGTGTATTCGAGGTATGCGGATCCGAGTTTCCGATGTCCTTGAGCTTCTCGCTTCCGGGATGACCCCGAAACAGATTGTCAGGGAGCATCCTGATCTGGAGATCGAGGACGTCTATGCCTGCTTGCGGTTTGCCACCGGTCGGGTCAGTCACGCAGTGGTCGTCCCGTGATTCTCTGGGTTGACGCCCACATCTCCCCCAAGCTTTGCCCGCGCATTCGCAGGCAGTTCGGGGTGGAGGTGACGCATGTTCGCGACCTGGGCCTCCGAGAGGCCGAGGATCCCGAGATCTTCGAGAAGGCTCGCGCGGCAGATGTCGCGGTGTTCACGAAGGACGAAGATTTCGTCGATCTCGTCGGCCGGCTCGGCACACCACCGCAGGTCCTTTGGCTACGGTGTGGCAACATGTCCAACGCCCGCCTCTGGTCAATTCTCTCCCGAACGCTCGCGGATGCACTCGAACTCCTTCGCCAAGGCGAGCCTATCGTGGAGATCACTTTGTCCCAAGGCGAACCCGGAGGCCGAACGCAAGCGTCCAGTCACCGGCGCGGAAAGACGCCCCGCCGCTGACACTCCGTGCGAGGGGTCATGCCGCAGCTTGCGAGAGACCCAAACGCCGATGACTGGCGTCGTCACAATCCGCGCACGAGAAAACAGCCCAGCAGGGCCGAACAGATCGCTGGAGCGGACCGGCTTGAACTGGGCGGTTCTCGCGAGCGCCACCGGGCCGGCCGCTCAGCGATAGCGTTCGGCGGGTGCGGGCAGATGGAATCAGCTATTGCCACCGCGCTGATTCGTAGCACGCTGCTGGACCACCGCGTTCCGTGCGTGTCGTCTCAAGCGAGAATCTCCGCCGGCAGTGCGGGTGCACGGGGACCGCCCAGGGAGCGCGATGGCGCGGCGTCTCGTGTCAACTTGAGAAGAGGAAGGGGAAGAGACTGGTACTCAACTGTCAGCCATCCACAGAGGTTGCGCTCACGGCTCCTCTTCCGGCTGCTCCTCTTCGGTTCCGAACGACAGCTTGAGCCCATCGATACGGGCGAAGTGCCGGCGATTCCCAGTGATCAGCATGGCACCCTCGCGCAAGCAGATGCCGGCGATCAGGCAATCCGCCATGCCGATGTCCTCTCCCCGCGCGAGCAGTGCACTTCTAGCCTCGGCGCCCTTCCGAGCGCCGTCGGCGTCAAGCGGCAGGATCGTCATCGCGGCAAGGAGCATCTCGACCGCTGAGGACTGCCGCGGCGTCCTGGCGCCGGTCCATAGCTCGAACGCGGTCACCACCGTCGTCGCGAAGCCTCGCGTCTGTAGCTCGATTTCCACGCGGGCAGCCATGGGGTTGCGACCGCGCAGGTAGTCAACCAGCACGTCCGTATCGGCGACGATCACCGCCACCTCCGGCGAATCGCGGCAACATCCGCCTTCAGCGCCTCACCTTCCTGGCCTGCCAGCGCGCCCCTGACCCCGAGCGCCGCACGAACGGCGTCCTGCCGACTCGCATGCACTCGAAGATAGAGGTCGACGGCCTCGCGAACCACCGAAGAGAACCCCTTCTCTCCACGGCTGCTCGCGATCTTCAGGAGTTCGCCTCTCTGCTGCTCGGTTATCTCGATGGTCGTTCTCATGTAACGACCGTTGCCATTACGGCATTTACATGTCAAGCATCATGCACATGCATGTCCGGGTTCCCGCGGTGTATCGAGGCCTGCCGATTCGTGGCCGTAGTACCGTCGTTTCTGGATGCCCCCTCGCGTAAAGTACCAAGAGTACCATCGTCCCCTATCCCCCAAGTGTCTTCCTTGTCCCTCTCCGGTGGGTGTCTCCCTTGTCCTCCGGGCGTCAGGTCAGCGGGTTACGCCAGCGCAGGCCGGGGAAGCGCTGGAAGTCGGCGTCGTTCGAGTGGATCTCGCACTGGTGCTCGAGGGCGAGCGCCGCCAGATGGGCGTCGGTCGTGAGATTGCCCGCGAGCCCGGTCGCACGAAACAGGTCTTCGAGAATGGTCAGGTGACGCGGACCGGGATCCAGCGTCCGCACATGTGGGCGGTCGAACCAGATGTGCACCCGGTCCAATGCCGCGAGCGGCGGCAGCGGAGCGACGAAGACTGCCGGATGTGTCACGAGCCGCACGAAGCCACAGACGACCACCCACGGCAGCGCCACCGGGTGCTCTCGCGTCAGCAGGTCTTCCCACCACGCGCGCGCCGCGCCGTGGAGCGGGGACGCTGCGTTGTAAGCGTAGACGAGCAGGTTGACGTCAGGCAGGACCATGCCCCGTGCCGGGTTCCGTTGCCGCGAACGCGTCGGCGTCGAGTTGATCCAGGAGTTGGTTGAGCCGCAGCGGATCGATGCCGGGGCGCATGGGGCTGTTGAACGGGTCGACTCGGAAAGCGGGCGGGCGCGCCGCGCGTCGTTCCTGTGCCGCCAACCCGCGCCGTAACGTGGCGTTCACCGTCTCTTTAAAGGATGCTCCGGACCGCTTCGCCAGTTGCTGCAACTTGCCGGCCACGTCGTCATCGAGCGTCAGGGTCGTACGCATGGAGGCATCGTGATGTCGAAGGCATTTGATGTCAAGATGTCTGGCAACCGAACGATCAAGGGCGCCCGGGGATTCACGAGCTCAGCATCGACGGAGCCGCGCGACGTGTGGCGCGACAAGGACGACCGCACCGAACCCCGGCGGGCGCATGAAATCTTCCTGCGTAACTTCTTTGCGTTATGCAAACGTGTTCTGGCACTCAGGCAGCCTCAGCGTACAGGCTGGGGTAGGCGACCTCCCGGAGCTTGACCGCTGCCGCCATCGCGCGGCGACCGTTGCGGGAAACCCGCCAGCGACAGGAACGCGGGATCTTCGCAATCGGCTGGTGGATGTGCAGCCGAAGTAACAGCCGGGTGACCTGCCCAGACTGCCTGGTGGGCTTTACTCAGATGAAATTCACCGGCCATGGATTCGAGAAATAGTAGCGGGCATGGAACGGTCACCTCGAAATCATAACCTGTTCAGGTTAGGTGAGCGCTTATGCCCCAACCCACGATCGAGCCGCTGACCCTGCTCAGTCGCGCCGAGGACGAGACCAGCGCGTTTGGTGCCCGACTGGCCGGGGTGCTCGAAGCCGGCGACCTCATCGGTTTGCGCGGCGAACTCGGGGCCGGGAAGACGTGCCTCGTGCGCGGCCTTGCCGAGGGCCTGGGCATTCCCCCGGCGCGCGTGCGCAGTCCGACGTTCACACTCATCGCCGAATACGGCGGCGGCCGCCTGCCGCTCTATCACCTCGACCTTTACCGGCTGGAGCCGACCGAGGCGGACCGGCTCGCCCTGCGCGAGTACCTCGATGGCGACGGCGTCTGCGTGGTCGAGTGGTTCGAGCGTTTGCAGGACGAGTCGCCCCACCTCGAAGTCCATTTGACGTTCGTGGGAGCGACGGAACGGCGCCTGGTGGTGTCGGCGCATGGGGCGCGCTATGATCGCCGCCTCGATCGCTTGCGGGGTGTGTAAGTGTCCTTGATCGTTCAGAAATACGGCGGCACGTCGGTGGGAACAGTGGACCGGATCAAGGCCGTGGCGGCGCGGGTGGCGGCGACCCGGGCCGCCGGCCACGACGTCATCGTGGTGGTGTCGGCCATGGCCGGCGAGACCAATCGATTGCTCGATCTGGCCCGGCAAGTATCGTCGCAACCGGAACCGCGGGAGAGCGACGTCCTGGTCGCCACCGGCGAGCAGGTGGCGGTGGCCTTGTTGGCCATGGCACTGCTCGACCGCGGGGTGCCGGCGCGCTCGCTACTGGGTTACCAGGCTCGACTGGCGACCGACAGCGTCTTCGGCAGGGCGCGCATTCGGAACATCAGCGGCGAACGCATGCTCGAGGTGGTACGCGGCGGACAGGTCGCGGTGATTGCCGGCTTTCAGGGCGTCGACGAGGACCTCAACATCACGACCCTGGGACGCGGCGGCAGCGACACCAGTGCCGTTGCCGTCGCGGCCGCCGTGCGCGCCGACGTCTGCGAGATCTACACCGACGTCGACGGCGTCTACACGACCGACCCGCGCATCTGTCCCGGCGCCCGCAAGCTGGCGCGCGTTTCGTTCGACGAAATGCTGGAACTCGCCAGTCTCGGCGCGAAGGTGCTGCAGATCCGATCGGTCGAGTTCGCCAAGCGCTACGCCGTCCCCGTACACGTCCGGTCGAGCTTTTCGGACGCGCCGGGGACCTGGGTCGTCGAGGAGGAACCGAGTATGGAAGACGTTCTGGTCACCGGGGTTGCGCTGGACCTCAACGAAGCCAAGATCACCCTTCAGCACGTGCCCGATCGCCCCGGTCTGGCCGCCCGCATCTTCACCGCGATTGCCGCAGCGCACATCGTCGTCGATATGATCATCCAGAACGCCAGCGCCGAGGGTTCCACGGATGTGACCTTCACCGTGCCGCAGGCCGACAGCGATCAGGCCGTCGCGATCGTTCGCGGTCTGGCGGCGGAGATCGGCGCCGGTGGCGTGCTCGCCGACACCGGCGTCGCCAAGGTGTCGGTGGTAGGGCTCGGTATGCGCAGCCATGCGGGAGTCGCGGCGCACATGTTCGAGGTGCTCGCCCGCGAAGGCATCAACATCCAGATGATCTCGACGTCGGAGATCAAGGTCTCGGTCGTCATCGACGCCAAGTACGGCGAACTCGCCGTGCGCGTGCTGCATCAGGCGCTCGTCGAAGAGGGGGTCAAGGAGACAGCCGCGTGAGCGCTCCGGGACACGTCGAGATTTACGATACCACGCTGCGGGACGGTTCCCAGGCGGAGGACATCGCCTTTACCGTCGAAGACAAGCTGCGCATCGTCGAACGCCTCGACGACTTCGGTGTGCGGTACATCGAGGGCGGGTGGCCGGGTTCCAACCCGCGCGACGAAGCGTTCTTCAAGGCCGCCCGCGGCGTTAAGTTGAAGCAGGCGCGATTGGCCGCGTTCGGGGCGACGCGACGCGCCGGCACCAAGGCCGGCGAGGACCATAACCTCAGGATGCTCCTGCGGGCGGAGACGCCCGTCATCACGATCTTCGGCAAGACGTGGGACCTGCACGTGCGCGACGACCTGCGTATCTCGAAGCAGGAGAACCTCGAAGTCATTTACGACAGCGTGACCTATCTGAAGAAGCACGTCGACACGGTAATCTTCGATGCCGAGCACTTCTTCGACGGCTTCCGCTCGGCGCCGGAGTTCGCCCTGGACTGCTGCCGGGCTGCCGCCGACGGCGGCGCCGATCTGGTCTGTCTCTGCGAAACCAACGGCGGCCGCATTCCGAGCGAGGTGGCGGCGGCAGTGGATGCGGTCCGCGCCGCCCTGAACGTTCCGCTCGGCATCCATTGCCACAACGATTCCGAGCTGGCGGTCGCCAACTCGCTGATCGCCGTGCAGCGCGGCGCCGTTCAGGTCCAGGGCACCATCAACGGATTCGGCGAGCGTTGCGGCAACGCCAACCTGTGTTCGGTGATCGCCAACCTGCAACTCAAGATGGGATACAAGGTTGTCGGCGCCGCGCAGCTCCGGCGTCTGCGCGAAGTGTCGCACTTCGTTTACGAGCTGGCCAATATCGAGCCCAGCAAGCGCCAGCCATTCGTCGGGACGAGCGCCTTCGCCCACAAGGGCGGTGTGCACGTGGCGGCGGTGCAGAAGAACCCGCAGACCTACGAGCACATCGAACCGGAACTGGTCGGCAATCGGCAGCGCGTTCTGGTCTCGGATCTCTCCGGACGTGGCAACGTTCTGTACAAGGCCCACGAGTTCGGTGTCGACGTCGACCCGCACAACCCGAAGGTGCGGCACGTGCTGGCGGAGCTGAAGGAACTCGAGAACCGCGGGTTCCAGTTCGAAGGCGCCGAGGCCTCGTTCGAACTCCTCATGCACAAGGGGCTCAATGGGCAGAAGGCGCGCAACTTCCGACTGATCGGCTTTCGCGTCATCGACGAAAAGCGCCACGAGGACGAGGAGCCGATCGCCGAGGCGACGATCATGATCGAAGGGCCGGACGGCAGCGTCGAGCACACGGCGGCCCAGGGCAACGGTCCCGTGCACGCCCTCGATATGGCTCTGCGCAAGGCGCTGGTGAAGTTCTACCCGCAGATCCGCGAGATGACGCTGTTGGATTACAAGGTCCGGGTGCTCGGCAGCGGCGAGGGAACCGGGGCGCTGGTGCGCGTGCTCATCGAATCGGGCGACGGCCAGGATCGCTGGGGGACGGTGGGGGTATCGACCAACGTCATAGAGGCGAGCTGGCAGGCGCTCGTCGACGCCATTGACTACAAGCTCTACCGCGATCGGAAAAAGAGCCGCGCGAAGCGCGGCGCGGGAGACGGCGAGCGGGGAGCGGCGAGTGGGAAGCGGGCAGCGGGACGTGCGAAGGCGGCGGAGAACGAGAAATGAGCGACGACGCGGCATCGATCTCCCGCTTTCCGCTCACCGCTGCCTTTACCTTCCATGATCTACTGCGACCATAACGCAACGTCGCCGCTGCGCCCGGAAGTGCGCGACGCGATGGCGGCGTGCCTGAACGGGGACTACGGGAATCCGTCGAGCGTACACCGGTGGGGTGCGCGGGCGCGGCTCGCCGTCGAGGAGGCACGCGCGCGGGTCGCCGAACTCGTCGGTGCGGTCCCGGCGGAGATCGTCTTTACGAGCGGCGGGACGGAGAGCATCGCCCTGGCGATCCACGGCGTGCTCGCCCGGCACCCCGGGGGAGCCGCGGTGACCGCCACCGTCGAGCACGCCGCGGTGCTCGCGCCGCTGGCGCGTTGGGCGCGGCAGGGACGGCGGGTGACGGTTGTGCCGGTGGGCTCCGACGGTCGGGTCGCCGTCGATGAGGTTGCCGCGGCGTGTGGGCCGGGGACGGCTCTGGTCAGCATCGGCTGGGCGAACAACGAAGTTGGCACGGTACAGCCGATCGCGGCGATTGCCGAGGCGGTCCGTGCCGCGGGGGCGGTGTTGCACGTCGACGCGGTGCAGGCCGCGGGGAAGATACCGGTGACGGCGGCGGCCGCGGACCTCGTGTCGATGTCGGCGCACAAGCTTGGCGGGCCACCGGGTGTGGGTGCGCTGGTCGTGCGTGGTGGAATCGCCATCGAGCCCCTCCTGCTCGGCGGCGGGCAGGAGCGGGAACGGCGGGCCGGCACGGAGAACGTGCCGGGGATCGTCGGCTTCGGGGTGGCCTGTCGACTCGCTGCCCGGGAGATCGGCGCGTTCGGCGAGTTCTGCGTGGCACTGCGGGATCGACTGTGGGCGGGACTGGCGGCGGCGATTCCCGGGGTCCGCCGCAACGGCCCGCTGCAGGGAGCGGGGTTGCCGAACACGTTGAATGTGAGCTTCGACGGGGTCCGTGGGGAAGCGCTGGTCGCGGCGCTCGACCTCGAGGGCATAGCCGTGTCGAGCGGCTCGGCTTGCGCGGCGGGGGCGGGCGAGCCGTCGCACGTGCTGATCGCGATGGGGCGCAGTGCCGAGTCGGCTCGCGATGGCGTGCGTTTCAGTTTCGGACGGGGAAACTCCCTCGGCGATGTCGACCGGCTGGTTGCCGCAACTGCGGCAGCGGTGGCGCGGATGCGAGCTGCCGCCGGAGGGTACGCGTGAGCGCAGGGGGTGTTTGCCCGGGCGAGCGGGTGGTGGTGGCGATGAGCGGGGGCGTGGACAGTTCGGTCGCGGCGGCCGTGCTGGTCGAGGCGGGTTGCGACGTAGTCGGAATTGCGATGCGCCTGTGGGGCGGCCCCTCGGACAGTGGCTGCTGCTCGCTCGACGATTTCCTCGACGCACGTCGAGTGGCGGCCCGTCTGGGCATCCCTTTCTACGTCATGGACTTCCGCGACGATTTCGACCGCGCCGTCGTGGAGCCGTTCGTCGACGACTATCGCCACGGACGGACGCCCAATCCGTGTGCGCGCTGCAACCAGTTCGTCAAGTTCGGCAGCTTCTGGCAGCGGGCGCGGGAGCTGGGCGCGGACTGGATAGCCACCGGCCATTACGCCCGGGTCGAGCGCGACGCGGCGGGAGTGGCGCATCTGCTCGCGGCCACCGACCCACGCAAGGATCAGTCGTACTATCTCTTCGGGATTCCCCCGGCGGTGCTGGCGCGCACGCTGTTCCCGGTGGGTGCGTGGGGCAAGGGCGCGGTGCGGGCACGAGCGCGGACGTTGGCGTTGCCGGTGGCCGACAAGCCGGACAGCCAGGAGATCTGCTTCGTCCCGCGCGGCGGGTACGCCGACTTCGTGCGTAATCGAGCCGGTGCGGACGGCGGTCGCCCGGGCCGCATCGTCGACGAAACCGGTCGTATCGTGGGCGTGCACGACGGCATCCACCGGTTTACCGTCGGGCAGCGGCGTGGACTCGGGCTGGCCGCCGGTTCGCCGCGCTACGTGGTGGCGATCGATGCGCGCACGGCCACGGTCCGCGTTGGGCCCCAGGAGGCGACCCGGTCGGCCGGTCTCGAAGCGCGCCGGGTGCACTGGCTTACCGGCGGTCCGCTGCAGCGCGGGAGCGAGTTGCGAGTCAAGATACGAGCCCGGTTCGTGCCGGAAGCGGTTGTTCTCGAGGACGCCGAGGCGGACCGTTTCGTGGTGCGGGCGCGCCGGGGACTCGACGCAGTGACACCCGGGCAGGCGGCGGTGCTTTACGATGGCGACCGGGTCGTGGGCGGTGGGTGGATCGAACGGGCGCTGGTGGAGGGGGCATGAGCGCGGGGATGCGGGTCGCCCTGACGACGCTCGGGTGCAAGGTCAATCGGTACGATAGTTCCAGCATCGAGACGCGGTTGCGCGCCGAAGGCTGGCGAATCGTGCCGTTTGCGCCGGGTGCCGACGTGTACGTCGTCAACACCTGTACGGTGACCGACCGCGCCGATGCGGAGAGCCGGCAGTTGGCGCGGCGAGCACGGCGGTTGAACCCGCGGGCTCGCGTGGTGATGACCGGGTGCTTCGCGCAGATCGATCCGGCGGGGGCGGCGATTCCAGAGGTGGATTTCGTGGTCGGGCTCAATCGGCTGCCGGACCTGTTGCGCGCGGTGCGGGGCGAACTGGACGCTGTCGGGGAACGCCTGTTGGTCGACGATCTGCGCAGCGCGCGGCGGGTGCAAACCATCGGGGCGGACACCTTCACCGGACACACGCGCGCCTTTCTCAAGGTGCAAGAGGGCTGCGATCTGTTCTGTACGTTCTGCATCGTGCCGTTCGCGCGCGGCCGCAGTCGCAGCCTGCCGCCGCGGGAAGTGCTGGAACAGATTCGGCGTCTCGGGCAGCGGGGATTTCGCGAAGTGGTACTGACGGGCGTGCACCTGGGCGGGTACGGCGCCGACCTTGTGCCCGCATGGTCGCTCGTCGACCTGCTCGAAATTGTTATCGAGCGGGCCGCGGTGGCGCGCCTGCGGCTGAGTTCCATCGATCCGCCCGAGGTGAGTGAGCGGCTGCTGGCGCTGATGGGCCGCAGCGAGGCATTCTGTCCGCATCTGCACATACCCGTGCAGGGTGGCCACGATGCGTTGCTCCGGAGAATGCGGCGGCCGTACGATGTGGGGCTGGTGCGTGAAGTGTGCGTGGAGGTGCGGCGGCGGTTCCCCGAGGCCGCGATCGGTACCGACGTGATCGCCGGCTTTCCCGGGGAAACCGAGGCGGAGTTCGAGTCGACGGTGGCGCTGCTGGACGAGCTGCCGTTCACGTACTTCCACGTCTTTCCGTATTCGCGACGCCGCGGCACGACGGCGGCGAAACTGGCAGGTCAGCTCCCGGCTGCGGTCGTGCAGGGCCGAGCGCGCCGACTGCGACAGCTCGGCGAGCGGAAGCGTGTGGCGTTTGCCGCGCAATTCGTGGGCCGGACGTTGCCGGTGTTGGTCGAGACGCCCGTCGACCGGTCCGCGAGTGTGTGGCAGGGCTATTCCCGGAACTATCAAAGGGTCGAAGTCGCGGGCGGCGACCGGTGCGGCAACCGCGAGGTGGCGGTGCGCATCGATACGGCGCAGGGCTGGCGCTTGCGGGGGCATTCCGTCGATGGAGCAGAACCTTCCGGACCGAGCGGCGGAGCTTGAGGCGTTGCAGGGGCGGCTGGGGTACCGCTTCGCGGACGCCGTCTTGCTTGCCGCCGCGCTGACGCATGCGTCGGCGATCGAAGCCCACGAGCCACGGGCGGGAGAGCGTCTCGAGTTCCTCGGCGACGCGGTGCTCGGGCTGGTGCTGAGCGACCTGTTGTTGGTGCGCTATCCGGGATTCGACGAGGGGCGACTGTCGAAGTCGCGAGCGGCACTGGTCAACACGGCGAGCTTCGCGGACCGAGCGCGCGAACTGGGGCTCGATCGCGCGGTGCGCCTCGGGAAGGGCGAGGAAAAGACTGGAGGGCGGGAGAAGGCGTCCATCCTGGCGGCGACTTACGAGGCGGTGATGGGGGCGGTGTTTGTCGACGGAGGGTATGCGAAAGCGCGCGAGGTGGCGGCCCAGCATTTCGTGGCACTGATCGATAAGGTCGGGCAGCTCGCGCTGGCCGATGCGAAGACGGAGCTTCAGGAGGTCTGCCAGCAGCGCTTTCGCCTGACGCCGGTGTATCGGATGGTGGAGGAAGCAGGCCCCGGCCACGCCAGGCGATTTCTGGTCGAGGTGCTACTCGGAGATTGCGTTCTTGGGATCGGCGAAGGGCCGAGCAAGCGCGCTGCCGAGCAGGAGGCGGCCCGCCGGGCGCTGGCCGACGGCCTGCCTGCGGCAGAGGGCGCAGGTGTTTTCCATCCGCTTCCGGCGGCGCGGTCGTAGGGTCGGGCCCTGTTTCAACGCCGGCCGGTCGTATTCCGGCGCTCGCTGCCGAAGGGGGCCCTGGGCTTACTTCACCCGCAGCTCGACGCGCCGGTTCTGCGCGCGTCCGGCCTCGGTGTCGTTTGTGGCCACGGGGTTCGACTCGCCGAATCCCTCGACGGTAAGCCGGTCGGGCGCGATGCCGCTGTTCACGAGGTAGCGGAAGACCGCCTCGGCGCGGCGCAGCGACAGCGACTGGTTGTAGGCGTCCGAGCCGATTGCGTCGGTGTAACCCTCGACGGCCACCGCAACCGACGGATTCTCTTTCAGCACCTCCACGGCTTCGTCGAGGACCGGCCTGGCGTCCGGTCGAATGGTGCTCTGGTTGAAGTCGAACGTGATGCCGCGCAGCACGATTCTCCGGCTCAGCGTCGTCGGCGGGGTCGGTATCGGAGCCGGCGGCGGCGGAGGTGGCGCCGGGGTTTCCACCTCGGCGTCGAAGAAGTAGTGTCCGGCGAGGGCGCAAACGACGGCACCGATTGCGGCGCCCACCAGCGCGCCCTGCCAGTAGTTCGCGTCGTCTCTCTGGACCTCCGTCCCGGTTGGCGTGATGACCGTGTTTTCGCCGCGCCGCGCTTCCTGGATGCCGACCCCGGCGCCGGCACCCGCGGCGCCGCACACCAGAGCCGGTATCCAGGTGCCTTTGCCCCAGGGCTTGTCCACGTAACGCCTGGTGGCCGCACATCCCGGCGCCACCGTAGCCACTGCGAGCGCCACGATCGCGGCCCGGCGACCGAATGACTGCTTGTTGCCCCGACCCGGGCGTGAGCGCATCAGGTATCCTCCACGGTCAACTCGGGTATGTAGGCGCGCCGCGCACCAAGGGTCAAGCGAAATGTGCGGTCCGGCAGGGCTCAGTACCCGGCCCGAGCGGCGAAGCGGTCGCGGTGAAACGGCGCGTCGCCCAGCGTCAGGGCGGTTACGCGGGCCCGCTTCAGGAAGAAGCCGGCATCGTGTTCGTCGGTCATGCCGATGCCGCCGTGCATCTGGATGGTCTCGTTGGCGATGAGAACGAACGCGTCGGAGCAGCGGGCCTTGGCCAGGCTTGCCAGCCGCGCAATGTCGTCGCGGCCGTCGTCGATGGCCTGATGCGCCGCCGTTACCGCCGAGCGTGCCAGCTCGGTCTCGATGTACATCAGCGCCGCCCGGTGCTTAAGCGCCTGAAACGAACCGATCGGGACCCCGAACTGCTTGCGCGTACGCAGGTAGTCGAGGGTCATTTCGAGGGCGGCGAGCATACCGCCGAGCATCTCGGCGGCGAGGCCGATCGTGGCGCGATCGAGGATGGTCTGCAGAATGGTGCCGGCATCCGCGGGGGAGCCGAGCAGGGCGTCGGCGGGGACGCTGACATCGGCGAGGTGCAGGATGGCGCTGTTGCGGCTGTCGATGCGGTACTGGCTTTCGAGTTCGACTCCGGGCGCGTGGGTGTCGACGACGAACAGCGCGAGGCCGTCGGGATCCGCGGGTTCTCCGGCTATGCGGGCGGATACGACGATGCGATCGGCGCCGCAGCCATCGATCACCGGAGCCTTGCGGCCGCGCAGTGTCCAGCCGCCGGCAGTGCCGGTGGCGCGGGTTTCGACGTAACGCGGGTTGTAACGCGGGCCGGTTTCCTGGTGGGCAAACGCCAGCAGGAGGTCGCCGGCGATCATGGGTGACAGGAGGGCTTCACGTTGAGCCGGCGAGCCGGCCAATAGGATCGCGGAGCCGGCGAGCAGCACGTTGGAAAGCAGCGGCTCGGGTGCGAGGCCGCGGCCGAGCTCTTCGAGGACGACCATGATGTGGGTATGGCCGAGCGCGGCGCCGCCGTATTCGGCCGGAAAGACGATGCCCGGCCAGCCCAGCTCCGCCATTTGTTTCCACAACTCGCGGGAATACCCGAGCGGGTCGCGGGTGTCGCGCAGCGTGCGCAGCCGACGCAACGAGGCGTTCTTGGTGACGAACTCGCGCGCGGTCTTCTGCAGCAGGGAGTGTTCTTCGGTGAGAGCGAGGTCCATGGCCGTCTCTTTCGCCAGTCAGTCGGGCAAACCCAGGACCCGTTTGGCGATGATGTTGAGCTGGATTTCGGAGGTCCCGCCCTCGATGGAGTTGGCGCGCGAGCGCAGCCAGTCGCGCGTCGCCGAGAGTTCGGCCGCGTCGAAGCCGGCTCCTTCCCAGCCGAGCCCTTGCTGCCCGGCCAGATCGACCATGAGTTCGCGCCGCCGCTTGTTGGTCTCCGTGCCGTAATACTTGAAGATCGACGTTTCGGGGCCGGGTTTGTGCCCGGCCTTCATGGAGTCCTGGGCGCGCCGAATGGTGAGGTCGAGACAGGTCTGGTCCATTTCGACCTGCGCGACCTGGTCCCGATAAACCGGGTCGGCGAGCCGGCCGTCCGCCTCACCGAGATGCTTTCTTGCCAGTTCGACGAGGGGATTCCCCGGCACGCGATCTTTGAAGGCCTCGGCAATCATGGTGCGCTCGTGGCCGAGAAGTGCCTTGGCGATCGTCCAGCCGGCGTTGATCTCGCCGACGACTTGCGATGTCGGCACGCGCACACCGTCGAGGAAAGTCTCGCAAAACGGCGAAGCCCCGCTGATGAGGCGAATGGGCTTCACGCTGACGCCCGGGCTGGTCATATCCATGAGAACGAACGTGATGCCCAGGTGTTTCGGGGCGGCCGGATCGGTGCGTACGAGCAGAAACATCCAGTCGGACTTGTCGGCGTACGAGGTCCAGACCTTCTGCCCCGTGACGATGAAATCGTCGCCGTCGCGCACCGCCCTGGTCTGAAGACTGGCGAGGTCCGAGCCCGCTCCGGGTTCGGAGTAACCCTGGCACCAGCGGATCTCGCCGCGCACGATCGGCGGGATGTGCGCGCGCTTGAGGTCCTCGCTCGCTTCCTGCAGCAGAAGGGGCCCGATCATGCTGAGCCCGAAACCGGTGAGGGGCGGTCGCAGGCGGAGCTTACCCATTTCTTCCTTGAGCACCCGGGCTTCGGCTTTGTTCAGGCCGCCCCCACCGTACTCGCGCGGCCAGGTCGGCGCGGTCCAGCCGCGTTCGGCCATGACGTCGAGCCAGCGCTGGACGTCGGCCGGGTACTTCACCTTTCTGCCTCCCCAGCAGATGTCGTCGTCCGACCGCAGTGGCTCCCGCATTGATGCGGGGGCATTGGCGGCCAGCCATTTCTGGGTGTCGATGCGGAACTGTTCTAGATCGGTCATGGCACGTTTCCCTCGTGAAGCCGCGCGGGGTGGCGCCGACCCGCGGGGCGGCCGCATGCGAGGCCCGGTTGCCGCCGGCGGCTACTTGGCGCGGGAGAGGTACTCGCCGCTTTCGGTGTCGACGCGAATGACGTCGTCGATGGCGATGAAGCTCGGGACCTGGACGACGGCGCCGGTTTCCACGGTTGCCGGCTTGAGTACGTTGGTGACCGTGGCGCCCTTCATGCCCGGCTCGGTGTGAGTGACCTTGAGATCCACGGTCTTCGGCAGGGTCACGCCCATGGGTTTTTCTTCGTAGAATTCCACCTGAACGCGCAGGTTCTGGGTCAGGTAGTTGACCGCGTCACCGAGGGCCTCGCCATCAAGCTCGATCTGTTCGAATGTTTCCGTGTTCATGAAATGGTAGCGACCGTCGGATTCGTACAGGAACTCCATTGCGTGCTGCTCGAAGGTCACGCGGTCAACCTTGTCTTCCGAGCGGAAGCGGTTCTCCATCTGCGTGCCGGAGCGCAGATTGCGCATCTTGGTTTGCACCATGCCGCGCCAGTTGCCGGGGGTGACGTGCACGACATTCATGACGCGGAAGAGGTCGTTTTGATGCTTGATGATCATGCCAGCGCGGAGCTGGGTGGCAGGGATGAGCATGATGTCTCCGTGGAATTGGACTGCTGTCGAAACGCATTGGCTAGCACCGCCGAATCGGGGTCGCAACCTGCCGGGCATCGGGGTTGACGGGTCCCTGGCCGAACCGCTACGGCATGGTCAAACCGCGCGTTCCGTGATCCCGCCCGTCGTCGGGCCGGGTGACTCGAGGGTGCATGAAACCATGACCGACGAAGGACCGGTGCAGCCGGGTGGCGGCATCAGCGACAAGTACTATATCGGCACGGTCGTAAAGCTCTATGCCGGATCGGAGGGCGGGGTTATCCGCAGCGCCACCGGCCGTGAGATCCCGTTCAAGTTCGCCCATCTCACAATCGTTGGCGAGCCCTGTCGATTCGGCGATCTGCACGAGGGTGCGGTCGTGGGATACGACGTCTGCCGGACAGCGCGCGGACTGTGCGTGAGCGTTCTACGGCTTTCCGAGCCGGGTTAACGGGGGCGGCTCCTCTCGCACGTTGCGGGAGAGGACCGGCCTGGGCGGCGGGCGCAGGTCGTCACGGCAACGCTCCCAATTTGCCCTGCCGGCGTGATACAACCGGGTGGGAATGAAGCGCGGCGAAGTCAACCATCGGCGGGTCGCCGTGCGGGCGGCACGATTTGGCCTCGTCCTGCTCGCCGCTTGCGGGCTGGTCGGGAGTGCCGCCGCCACGACCTTCGTGCCCATGGACGACGCGACGCTGCAAACGACGTCGGACCTGGTGGTCTCAGGCACCGTGACCGCCATCGAAACCATGCGCGGCGCGCCGCCGGGGTCGCTGCACACTTACGTTCACGTCCACATCGACGAGGTTCTGCAGGGCCGTATTGACAGTGAGTCCCTGGTGCTGCGCGAGCCGGGTGGCCGGCTCGGCGGGACTACGGAATGGGTGTTCGGCGCGCCCGAGTTCTCGGTGGGAGAGCGCGCGGTTCTGTTTCTGGTCCGCAACCCGGATGGGACTTTACGAACCAACCAGATGGCATTGGGCAAGTACACCATCACGTTCGATGGGTCGGGAAGGCCTGCGGCGACGCGCGACCTCGGTGCCGGCACGGAGGCCTTCTTGCCCGCTTCCGGGGAGATCGTAGCGTCGGTGCCGGAACGTCGGCCGCTCGCCCGTTTGCTCGCCGAACTGCGGCGGCGAAGCGGTCATCGTTCCGGCGCCATCCGTGCGGCAGGGAAGACCATCGTTGCGGTTCCCCCGGAGCTGGCGCGGACGCCCACCGAGGCCTCCGATTCGTTCACGTACCTCGGTACGCCATCGCGCTGGATGTTGTCCGACTGTGGGCAGACGATTCCGTATCTCATCGACAGCGCCGGAGACGCCACGCTCGGGTTTACGGCGTCACTGGCGGCGACCACTGCGGCACTGGCGGCATGGTCAGGCGTGCCCGGAGGCAACTTGCACCTGATCGACGGGGGCACCATCGCCCCAACGGCATTTGCTGGCTGCGGCGAGAACCGAGTCATCTTCAACGACCCCTTCGACGAGATCGCCGACCCGACGAATTGCACCGGGGTGCTGGCAATGGGTGGTTATTGCAGCGGCAGCGGGCCGCCCTGCGCGGCGGCCCGTACGCGACTCAACGGCACCGATTTCGCGCCGATAGAGGTCGGCAAAGTCCTGTTCAACAACGGCTGGACCGGGTGCAGTTTCTGGCGGGCCGAGAACCTTGCCGAGATCGCCACGCACGAAATCGGCCACACCCTGGGCTTCGGTCATTCCGCCGACAGCAATGCCACCATGTACGGGGTCGCTCATTTCGACGGGCGCGGCGCCGGACTGCGTGCCGACGACGAGAACGCCGTGCGCTTTGTGTACCCGCCGCTCACCACCCCGGAGACGCGCACTCCGACGCCCACGGTGACCCGCTCGCCGACCCGTACCGCGACGCCATCGCGCACGGCGACACCCTCTCGCACGGCGACTCGCACCCCAACGCCGTCGCGAACTCCCATGCCGACGGCGACCCGAACGCCGTCACGCACGGCGACCGTCACGCGCACCGGGACTTCGACGCGCACCCCTTCGGCCACTCGCACCGCCACCGTGACTGCCACGGCGACGATTACCGCCACAGCGACACCTACCTCCACGTCTGAGGCGACGCCGACGCCAACCGACACCCCGACCGCGACTCCCTCGCCCGTGCTGCGGCTCGATGGTTCGGTTGCCTATTACGCGCGGCCCGTGCCTGTGCCGGGGGCCACGTTGACACTGAGCGGGGCGGCGGTGCTGACTTCGCTCAGCGACAGCGGCGGTCAATTCGCGTTCGACAACCTGGAGCCGGGTGACTGGGGGCTTCGAGCGGCGAAGGTGGGCGGGGTCAATGGCGCGATCACGGCGCTCGATGCCGCACACGCGTTGCAGGCTACCGCCGGCGCGCGCCAGCTCGATGCACTGCAGGCGATCGCCTGCGATGTCAGCGGCAATGGTACGGTCAGTGCCTTCGACGCGTCGTTGATACTGAGGTACGTGGTGGGAATCGAATCCGGTCTGCCGGCGTCGGCTGCCTGCGGCATGGAGTGGTCTTTCGCCCCGGTCCCCGCTCCGTTGCCGGGCCAGACCATCTTCGCGCCCGGTATTGCCGGGCCGGTCTGCAGCGCCGGCGCGATTGCCTACGCGTCGCTGGTTGGGCCGGCCGGCGGACAGAGCTTCCTCGGTATTTTGCACGGGGACTGCACCGGCAACTGGGACCCGAGCGACTCGGGCTCCGTGACGCCGCCGGGGACCGTCCGTTTGGGGAGCGCCCGCCTGCGACGGACCGCCTCGGGTCGTCGAATCCTTGCCTTGCCGGTCACGGTATCGGTCAAGGGTGGCTACCTCGGCCTCGAGGTGCACCTCGGCTACGATCGCGACAGCCTTCTTCCACGACGAGTGCGCCGAGCGGCGGCCCGCCGCGAGGCTCTCGTCGAGAGCAACATCGGACAACCCGGAGAACTGGCCGTCGCTCTCGCCAGCCCGGTACCACTCCCGGCCGGCGTCGGCTTCGTGGTGGAATTCGACCTCCTTTCGGGAGGGTCTTACCGGGGCGGTGTGAACATGCGCCGCGCCATCGTCGGCGGGCAGTCTTGACCTGGCGATGAGGAGATCGGCGCGGCCCTACGAGCTACGCCGGCGAGCCGCCTTGCGGTGGCGGCGCGGTGCGTGAGTGGCAGCGGCCGCCGTCGAGGAGGCCGCGGGCGGCGCGGCGAGTCCGCCCAGCAGTTCGCGGAAATGGATTCCAGCCCAGATCGCGAAGGGAAAGAGCTGAGTGTCGAACGCCTGCGTGAAAGCGTCGGCGAAGCCGTAGAGCCAGCGTGAAGCGCTGGAGTAATAGTAGGCGCTGTAAGTTCCGAGGTGACGCGCGTAGAACGCCCTGACCGTCAGCGTCAGATCCAGCACCTGCAGCACCAGCGCGATTGCCAGCGCCAGGCCGAGCCGGAACGCCTTGCTCCGCCAGGTCGGGGCCGGAGTTGCGAGCATCAGCGGAATCAAGAGGACTATATTGGCTTGCACCCACTCGGCCGGAATTCCCGGGGTGGGAACCTGCGGAAAGAGACGATGTTGGAAAAAGATCGCCGTGCGATCGACGCGCAGGTTGGTCACGCGGTGCAAATCGGGGTCGGCGGACGACTCCACGAGGTACAGGAAACCCTGCGTCAGCGTCCCGAGCATTTGCGTGTAGCTCGGGGCGATCGGTTTCCAGACGGCGTACGTCAGCACGAAGAAGAACAGCAGCCGGCCGAAAAACGGCAGGGGCTTAATGCCCAGGCGCATCCGCAAACCGTCCTGCCCAGAAGAGCCAGGTCGCTACGGCAACCCCGACGACGAGAGCCTGGGCCACGTACACGTGGGTGTCGTGGAAATACTCGTTCGCAAACAATCCGACGAGGAACAGCCCGACGACCCGGATCAGGTTTGCGCCATTGATGATCGCGAGTCCGACCGCGGTGCCGATCAACTTGGCGCGCCGGCTCGTCGGATAGGCGAACACCGCCGACAGGTAGATCATGCTCGGTACCGCTCCCGAGCAGGCCGGGCTGACGTCGACGACGAAGTTCCCGGAGGCGAGATTGGTTCCGTCGATGCGGACCGGAAAGCCGATCACGAAGCCGACCGCCTTGAGCAGTGCCCAACTAATCCACGCACTGACCTGGGCCAGCACCCACGCGATGTCGAGCCGTTGGACTATCGGCTCGTACGTCAACAAGGAGAACAGTACCGTTATCAGGGCGACGAAAGTCGCCACTACCCGCACCGGGACCCAGTACGTACCGAACAGCCTGGCGATAGAAATCCTCGGCACCTCCCAGTCCCCGTTCCACGCGACCCTCAGTTCATGGCGGCGGGATATGCCAAAGTCAAGGCAGCCCCGGCCCACGGCGACCCGGTTTGACAGGGCGGCCACCCATTCGTATCGTCCCCGCCGCCCAATGCACGCCAGACTCGCACTCCTCTCTCGAATCGCCGAATGGCTGCTCCGCCTGTGTGCGGTTGCATTGCTCGTTGCCACCGTCGCCGGGGCCTTCGCGGTTTACATGACCGCCACCGGTCAGAACCTCGGTCTGCTGCGGCGCGCCGCCGCCCTGATCGGCACGCTCGCTGCCGGGCAGCACACGGAGCGGATGGAACTCGACGTCCGCGTCGTTCCCGGCGCCGGCACGCTCTCGGGGACGGCGGGGCTCGCCGTGCGCGTTCGCGAGGACGGCCGAAGGCGGTTCTACTTCCTCCTCAACGAGGGTCTCGGCATCGAATCGGTGACCGCATCGGGGTTGCCTCCGGGGGCCCGGATCGCCGCCTATCGCCTCTGGCTGATCACCGTGGTCGACGTCGGCGTGCCGCTGCCGAGGGATACGCTGGTGGATTTCCGTTTGACGTACGCTGGCCGGCCGGCGTCGGCACTGGAGTTCGGCGGCAGTAGCGCGCCGATCGGTGCCGCCGGGGTGCTGCTCGATCCCGGTGCGTTCTGGTATCCGGCCGATCTGCAAGGGTTCTTCGTTGCCGATACCACCGTAACCGTCCCGGCAACCTTCACCGTGGTGCATAACGGTGCGGAAGTCGCGGCCCACCGGCGCGGCCACGAGCGGGTGGTGCGCTGGACGCTGCCGCGGCCGGTTGCGGGCCTGGCCCTGGTTGCCGGTCGCTACACGGTCAGCGGCGAGGAAGGCGCGGATTTCGGTTTGCGGGTGGCTCTCGAGGAAGGTATCGATCTCGATCCGGCGCGCATTCGCGGCCTGATGCGGTCCGCGCACGGCGTCTTGACCGAGCGCTTTGGTCCGAGCGGTTTTGGGACCGCAACGCTTTTCGTCAGCCGCGATCTGCGCCGCGGCTTCAACGACGGCTCGGGAGTTATGGGCCTGGCGATGCGCTACTTTCGCGCCGGAGACTACGGTTTTGCCGTGATCGCCCACGAACTCGCCCACAACTGGTGGGGCAGCACGGTGGCCGAACGGTGGCTCGTTCCGGGCACCGGCGGCGAGTGGATCGTCGAAGGGTTTGCCGGTCTTGGCAGTCTCGTTGCGGCCGAGGCCGTCTACGGGCCGGAAGCGCTGGCGCGCCGGTTAAGCGGCGAGTTCTTCGATCCCGAGCGCCAGGGCGTGCTCTCCGAGATGTCGGTCATCGATAACGTCGTCGACGAAGCCCGCAGCCGCGACACCATCTATCGCAAGGGCGCGTACGTGGCGATGATGCTGCGCACGATCCTCGGGGACGAGGCTTACTTCGGCGGTCTGCGGACGTTTCTCGACCAGTATCGGTACCGGCAGGTGTCCGACCGCGACCTGCAGCAGACTCTGGAAACGGCGAGCGGGCAGTCACTCGATTCGTACTTCGCCCAGTGGGTTCGTTCCCCGGCGCTCGCCGATCTCGCGCTCGACGGCACCACGGTGCGCGAGGCGACGGTGCAGAACGTCGGAGCGGCGGCGCTCCCCGGACCGTTCGCTCTCTGGCGGCTACCGGCTGCCGGTCCGCCGGAACGCCTGACCGCCGGCCTGGGCGATACGGTTCCGCTGGCCCCCGGGGACACGCTGATCCTCGATCCGTTGCTGACGTGGGCCGATATGTGGCGCGAGAACAACCGCTACCCGCGCCGCGACGCCCCGGTCTTCGTCGCCGCCGCGGATGGCGCACGTGCGGTCACGCGTGGCGAGCGTTTTCCATGGGCCCGCGGGAGCGTGGAACGTGTGGTTGCGGGCGGGGCGAACGTCACCTGGAATTTCGATCGCGGCTTCGCGCAAGAGCCGATGTGGATGCCCGACGGTTCCACCGTCCTGGTCAGCGCCTCGGAAGCGCCGCACGCGCTGCCGGCCGTTGTCCTGCTGGCCGACAAGGACACCCGCACGCGTCTCGGGTTCGCGCTCACCCCCGCGCCTGCCCCCGACGGTACCATCTATGCCGCCTCGGGCTCGCGACTGATTCAGGCTCGCCATGGCCGCTGGAGCACCGCGCTCGACGAGCCGGGCTGGACCCTGAGTTCGCCACGCCCCGCCCCCGACGGGCGCACCGTCGCGTACACCGCGGCGCGCGGCAACACCGTCGAGCTGCGGCTTTTCGCGCCGTCGGGACCAGGGTCGCGCGCGCTGCTGACGGCGGACCGGGATCGGGTTCTGTACCGCTGGGCGCCGGACAGCACCCGGCTCTACGTCGTGATCGGCGGGAGCTGGGACTGGCATCTACTCGACGTGCCCGCGAATGGGGGGCCGGCGCGGGTGCTCGTGCACGGGGCCGCGGCTATCGACACACTTGCGGTTTCGCCGAACGGGGGTCGGGTCGCGTTCTCGGCTGCGCCGGCGCTCGACTACCCCACCAACCGGCGGCAGCTCTTCGTGCTCGACGTGGAAGGGCGCCGCGCCCACAATATCGAGTTGCCGGGTCGCGACGCCGGCGATCTGACCTGGACCGACGACGACACGCTGCTGGTTGTGGTTACGCCGAGCGGGGCCGATGCGCCCTGGCATCTGCCGGCGACGCGGTCGGTCGTCCGGGTCACGGTGTCGACCGGGGCAGTCGCCGACACCGTCGCGTCGAAGTAGTTCTCACGCTCCTTCGCGGTCGCGATACTTGGAATCGGGCTGCGGAGGCAGGTTGAGCACCTCCTGACCGAACACGTCGACGAAGTACTCGACCACGTTGCGCATCGACACCACACCCACCGGCCGACCGCTCTTGTCGACCAGCGGAATGTGCCGAAAGCCGCCGACGGTCATCCGGTTCAGCGCGTAGGCGGCCCGGTCGTCCTGGCGCAGGCATTCCGGGTCCGGCGTCATCAGTTCGCGAACCTCGGTGCGGTCGACGTCGACTGTGGTGCCGGCCACTTTCGTGAGGACGTCCCGTTCCGTGAAGATCCCGATCAGGCGGTCGCCTTCTTCGATCAGGACGCAGCCAACACCCGCCTTCTTCATGTGGGTGATGGCATCGCGCACACTGACGGTCGGCGGTACGGCGATTGCGGGCTTAAGGGTTGCCAGGGCGCGAATCGGTTCCCTCAACAGCGCGGTCCCCAGACGAATGGCCTCGGCGGCGCGTTCATCGGCAATGCTTTCTTCTTCGAGGACGATATCGTCGTGCATGGCTGACCTCCGATCCGCGGCAAGAGCAGCGCTCTCCTTCTTCGTTCATGACGTGTCCGGACGAGCGTGTCAACGAACCCGCCGCCGGGGCACCCGAACGGAGATGTTCTTCCGCAGCGAGATTTATAATTGACTATACGCACGCGCCGGGTTTATGGGTCGGGCTAAGCATATGCGTGCGCTCCTCCGAAATATGGCTGTACGCGTATCGCCGCGGCGCTGCGCGGTCGGTGCAACTGCCGCGATAGCGCTGATCGCCCTGCTGGGTCGTGGGGCGGGGGCCGTTGTGGTGGGAGGGGGCGGCAGCCTTGCAACCGATTGCCTTGCCGTTTTCGATGCGCCGGCGAACTACCCGGCTGACGGGCCGAAGCAGGTCAGGTGCGTCGACGGCGATCCGACCTGCGATTCCGACAACCTGGTCGATGGCGTGTGCACGGTAGCGGTGGTGGTGTGTGTTAACAGCACGGCAGTGGGTGGATGTACGCTGGCCGGAGTCGACAGCGTCACGGTCGACCATGCGCTCGACAACGGCGATCCCAGGTTCGACCCCGATTTCCAGGCGGTGCAGAACCGGATCGATAACGAACTCAATCTGCCGTCGAGTACGGCGGACGTGTGCACGCTTACGACGTCCATCCGGGTCCCGATCAAGGGTCCGATCGGCAACAACCGCTGCAGTCACCGCACGAAGAAGTTGAAGCTCGAAACGGAATCGGACCTCATTCAGGGCCGGCGATATATCGACCGGGACACGCTCCGAGTCACCTGTTATCCGGCGCCGGCGAACGGGTGCGATCCGCAGACGCTGTTTGCGGGCACGTTCGACCGCGTGCAGAAGCAGATCTTCAACCAGAGCTGCGCGGTAAGCAGTTGCCACGATTCGAATGCGCAGGCGGGAGGCTTGATCCTCGAAGTCGGAGCGACCCCGGGCAATCTGATCGAGGTCGATCCGGTCAACGCCGCGGCGCTGGGCGCCGGCTGGAAACGTATAGATCAAAGCAGCCCGACCGCCGGCAGCCCGGAGACGAGCTTTCTCTATCGGAAGATCATGGGCGATCTGCCGGACGCCGGCTACGGCGAGCGCATGCCGCTCGGCCGCCCGAGGCTCAACGGCACGCTCCGGGACCTTATCGAGGCGTGGATAGGCGCCGGCGCGCCGGCGACGGGGTGGGTTCCGGGGACGTACTAGGCAGTAAGGAGCCGGCGCGGGCGCGGAGGCGGCGCCTCGTCGGCGACAACGGGGGCAGGGAAGGGAGGAGTTTTGCGATGGGTGACCAGAACACCCCGTTGACCATCTCCACCGCCAGGCATCTCTTGCGTCGCACCGGTTTCGGCGCCGATCCGAAGCGGGTAGCGGACCTCGAGAACGTCACCCGCGGTGCCGCGGTCGACGAGATCCTCGATTTCGAACCGACCCGGTTTCGTCCCGGGGGCCGCGACATCGAGGACGTACACAACAACTGGATCAAGTACATGGTGCGGGTCAGGCACCCCCTGCAGGAGAAGCTGGTGCTTTTCTGGCACGATCATTTCGCCACCAGCGATCAGACGGTGGCCGACCCGCTTCTGATGCGCAACCAGAACCGCCTGTTTCGCAGGAACTGCAAGGGGAACTTCAAGACGCTGGTGCGGTCCGTCAACCTCGATCCGGCGATGATGCAGTTCCTCGACACCGTGCGCAACCGCAAGGAGCAACCGAACGAGAACTACGCCCGCGAATTGCAGGAGCTTTTTACCCTGGGCGTACTCGATCTCAACGGCAACCCCAACTATGCCCAGGAAGACATCGTGCAGATCGCGCGAGCGTTCAGCGGTTGGGACTACGACCGAAACAGCCTGGAACCGTGGTTTCGCTCTTCGCGGCATGACTACGAGGCCGACTACCCCGCCCGCGGGCCAAAGGTCATTTACACCACGTTCGGTCAGTTCGGCGCCGGGGGCAGCGCCTTCGACGCCAATGGCGAAGGGGAGGCCGAGATCGACACGGTGATCGACATCATCTTCGAACACCGCGACAGCAGCAATCAGAACACGGTCGCTCGTCACATCGCTCGGAAACTGATCGAGTACTTCGCTCATCCGAGCCCGAGCACCGCCTTCGTGGATGCGGTCATCGCGGACTCCGACTTCGACACGAACTTCGAGATCCAGCCGCTGCTGAGGGCCATCTTCGTGCACGACGACTTCTATCTCTCGGCCGCCACGCCGGGGCTGGGCACCAAGAAGTCGTTCAAGTGGCCCGTCGATTACGTCGTCGGCACGCTTCGCCAGCTCAAGATGAAGCTCAAGAGCAAGTACCAGTACCTGGCCGGCGGCGAGTACGACAACGTGCGCGACCACCTGAGCGACATGGGACAGGTGCTGCTCGAACCGCCCAGTGTTTTCGGGTGGGACTGGGAAGAGGCCTGGGCCAGCAGCCAGGCGATGCTGGCGAGGTTTGTCTTCGCCCGCGATATCGGCATGGCCCGCGAGAGCGGTTCAGCCGCGCTGCGGCCGCTGAAGCTGATCGACCGGTCCCTGACCGATCCCGCTCAGATCGTCGATGCGGTTACCGAGCTTCTCGGCGTCAAGGACGACCTGTCCACGGCGGCTCGTCAGGCATTGATCGACTACCTTGGGCCCGGTCCGATCCAGTGGACGGACGACGCACCGAATGGCTGGGACACCCGCAACGAGAAGATCCACGGGCTGTTCACGCTGGTCCTGCAGTCGCCGTACTACCAACTGCACTGAGCCACGAAGGAGCCCCGTTATGGCAATGACGCGACGCGACTTCCTCAAGCGCGCCGGCCTCGTTACGGCCGGCAGCTTTATCGGCCCGGGCGTGCTCGGGAATCCGTTTCTGCGCAAGGCTCTCGCCGATACGATCGGCGACCGATACTTCGTCGTCCTCTTCCTCGACGGCGGCAACGACGGCCTCAACACGGTGGTCCCGGTGAGTGACGGCAGCGGTACGTTGCGCCAGGACTACGAGGCGGCCCGCGAGAGTAATGGCAGCGGGGGTATTCGGCTGCTCACCACCGATCTTGCCAGTACGTGGATCGGCACCGACCCGGGGACCGGGGCGCAGCTCGCGCTTCATCCGGCCTTTCGGAACGCAACGACCGGCGGTCTGCACCGGCTTTATCAGGAGGGCCACGTCGCCGTGGTCCAGGGCGTCGGTTACCCGAAGCCTAATCTGTCCCATGACGAGTCCAGAGGGAAGTGGGAAACCGCGGACCCGCTCGGGATTAACGGCTTCGGCACCGGCTGGCTGGGGCGCTACCTGGCGGCCAACTACGTCGGTACCGACATCCCCGCGTTTTGCGTGCGGGGCAGCATACCCGGAGACTTCGCGCAGAACGCCACGAGCATCCTCGCCACCTCGCGCCTGGAATCCTTCGGATTTCCTTACGACGACTGGTACCCGGGCGATTGGGCCGCGCACGAGAACGCGTTCGACGCTCTCTATACCGAGGCGGCAGGATCGGCGCAGGCGCTCCTCAAGTACACCGGCGACGTCGGCCGCGCCACCTTCGATGCCACGCAATTGTTCCCCCAGCTCCACACGCAGTATGCGACAGATCGTTCGAGCTGGTCGGCTACCTACAACACGGGTGGGCCGAACGGGACCGGGACATCGACTTCGCGCAATCTGCGGGAGGTGGCCAAAGTGATTTACGGCATGAAGTCCGGCCTCTTTCCGACCCTGAACACCCGCTTCTTCGAGGTCCGCAAGGGCGGGTTCGATACCCACTCCGATCAGGGCGGGGCCGAGACTACAGGCCAGCACTATCGCCTCCACCGGGAGGTCAGCGATGCCATCGAGGTGTTCTACGAAGACCTCGAAGACATGGGCGTCGCCAACAAGGTGTGTATCTTCGTCTGGACCGAGTTCAGCCGGCGGATACCGCAGAACGCCAACGGCACGGACCATGGCAGCCAGGGGCCCGCGTTGCTCATTGGAGGCACGGTGGTCGGCGGTGTGTACGGGAAGCATCCCGACATTACCCCAAGCGTGGTCGAGAACAACGACGGCAACAGCCCGTACCTGCAGGGGCCTGTCTCCACGCCCTTCCGTTCTACCGATAACCGCGACGTCTTCGGCACTCTGCTCAAGCACTGGTTGATGATGCCGGCGGCTAATATTCCGGCGGTGCTGCCGCTGGACCCCACCGGCCCGTCATACGATCCGATGGATTACTGGCAGACGGCAAACTTTGACCTCGGCTTCCTGCCGTAGTCGGTCGTTGCGGGGAAGACGGGGCGAAGACGAGACCCGAAACGTGGAACGCGGACCCGTCGGACGGGTCGAGATCGCGGACTAAGTACTCGTCGGCATAGGTGTGGCAACGTATCCGCAGCCGCTCACCCTTCGACGGGCTTAGCGCGGGCTTCGCCCGCAACCCAAAGCGAACAACCAGCCCGTTCGCCCCGAGTAGGAGCCCTTCCCCTGGGCTCC
>JAKLJW010000054.1 GCA_023150935.1 Candidatus Binatia bacterium
CTTCGGCCACGGTCCGCTTGCCGGCCCGCTCGCGGTCTTCGGCTACGTCCAGCCGTCCGATGCGTACATCAGCATCGGCTTCCGTTGCGCCCGCTAGTTTCCCCCTTCGCCAAGGCTACGGGGGACGAGGTCCCCTTCGCCAAGGCTACGGGGGACGAGGTCCCCTTCGCCAAGGCTACGGGGGACAGGCACCGTTTCCGCACGTCCTCGGCGGACTGGCGCGCGCCGGTGGGCGGGCGTCTTTTTGCCCGTCCGCCGGCGGAGCCCCCGGATACTTGCCGGACGATTGCGTGCCGGCCTGAAGCTGAGTTGCAGGCGTGAACGAGCGGTAAGCCGGTTGCTGGTGCATGCGGCTCGACCTCGAGCCGACACTATCGAACGAGGAGATCAACGAATGGCTTCCGACCTGATTCCGGTGGCGCAGAAGTCGTACGACCTTTGCGCTGGCCTGTACACATATGTGAATCGTTTTCCCCGCGCGCAGCGCGGGCTGCTGGGCCGCGTCATGCTCGAAGATGCGCTACAGATGCTGGTCTCGGTTACGGTTGCCAATCGCCGCGCGAACAAGATGGAGACTCTGCAAGAGGCGAGCGGGCGGTTGGACGCGCTGCGGATCACGCTGCGACTGAGCAAACGCCTCGGCTTCGTCTCGAACGGCGGCTACGGCTTGGCGAACGCGGGCCTGACCCAGCGTCTCGCGGCGCCAGACGCACCCCAATTCCCAGCCCGGTTTGGCCTGACGTATGGGCAGGGGCAGGGGCAGGGGCGAGGGCAGGGGCTCGGGTGACCCCTTACCCTGGGAGGTGTCCAGCACCCATACGGCGGTGCCTGCCCGCTGTCGCTGCCGTTGTTGCTGGCGCTCACGCCGGCGATAACTCCCTGCGCGGCATCGGTGGCCAGTTGCTTGACCGCCTCCACCTGCGCCCGCGCCTCCTTGAGGTAGTGTTGCAGCTTCCTCGTGCGCCGAAACGATCCCGAGCCGGCGCTGGCCCGCACCCGCAGCCCGTCTTTCCCTACGCCAAGCTCGAGATCCGCCCCATGTGAAGGGCGGTTACGGGCGAACCGCAGAACGGCGCGTACTCGCCCGGAAATGCCCAGTCTCAGCGGCAGCGAGCCGTCAGCTCAGATGCCGGTGAACAGCAGATCGAGCGCGGCGATTAGTTCGGCACGACGGTCATGCAGATTTCCGGCAGCCGTACCGAGCGCCCGGGTTGGTACGGCCGCCAGCTCCTGCAAGATGACCGCGTATTCCGTTCCCTCGATTTCGACCGTCGGATTGAGCCGGCTAATCGGTTTGCCGCGCAGTCTCCTGACCGTTGTCAGCGGCGCGACCACCCGCGTCGCCAGGTCACGCAACAAATCGGCCTGCAGATCGAGCAGGAAGGGATAGCGTTTGCTGCGCTTGTGCCGGAAGAGATCGAACTGCGCCATCAGAACTTCCGCCAGCCATCGCTAAACAGCCCGTCGCGTACCACCAAATCGTTGTACGACTCGATGGCGTCGCGATTTTCTTCGAGCCAGGCGTCGCGCCGCTTGCGCCGTACCGCCTCGGCCACCGCGGCTTCGAACACCGCCGACAGGTTCAAGCCCAATGCCTTTGCCTCGCGCACGATCTCGGCTTTGGCCGACACGTTGGTTGCTATCTTGCGCGCGCTTTTCATGTTGCCTCCGATGGAACAATCGATGCGCATACCCTATGCCCACGCGGCTTTTCTGGCAAGGGCGTTGCGAGTCCTCGTTGGCTCGTCCCATGAGCGCAAGGCCGGCTACTCGCGCACGCCGGCGAGCCCGGTGTTAGACACCCAGCACGTCTCGTCACGCGTCGCCTGACTGGCCAGCGCGCCGCCTGCACCTGTACCGGCGAGCCGGCGCGGCATACCGTCACGGGGACCGAGCATGACCTTGGTGGGGATGTCGCGGAGCGTCCACATGAGCTGCCCACGTGCTGCCGATCGGGGGCGCGTGGATGCGGAACAAACCAGCGCCGGCAGATCCGGCACGGGCGCTTGCGACGCATCTGGTCGTCCGAGACGAAAATCGGAGAACCGGACCACACGCACTTGGTCAGGTCAACGGTGGGTCTAGTCAGACAAGCTGGGGCGGGTCAATTCTGGCGAGCGTCGAAGCCCGGTGTCTTTACTGCAGGAGAATAGGTGCCTGTCCGGAGCTGTCGGGAGTTCTCACGTTCAAGCGCATCAACCGACGTCCTCTACGAGTCCAGCGGATTCAACGTCTTCACGTTGCGAAACCGCGCGAAATCGCGGTCCGTCGTACAGAGGACGGCGCCGTGCTCGATGGCCAGCGCCGCCAGCGCCGCGTCCATCACCAGCGCGCCGGTCACCTGGCCCTCGTGCAGCAGTGTGGAAAGGATCTGCCAGTGCCGATCCCCGGGCTCGATCATCGCGACGCAGGGAAGATCGAGCCAACCGGCGACGACCCCGCGCGCCTCGTGCATGGTGAGCGGTCGTTCGAAGATGCGCGGGCTGGTGATGATCCGCAGAAAGGCCAGGACGCTCATCCAGGCGAGACGAACCGGCTGCGGGCCGGCAAAGCGCTCCTCCAGCCACGCACGGGCCGCTGCGTGATGCTCCGACTGCGGGTGATAGGCATAGAGGAGGAGGTTCGCGTCGATGAGCGTCATCGGTGAACCGGCCCCTCGGCTTCCTCCAGCAACGCACTGACATTGTCCAGGCTGAGGCCGGGCTTGAGGCGGCCGAGCGAGCGGGCACGGATGCGGAATCGAGCTGGCGGCTTCGCCGGGCGCCGGCTGTTCAGCCCAATTCTCAGGAATTCGTTGACGGCCTCCTTGAAGCTGCGTCCGCTGCGGCGTGTCTCCGCGCGGAGCTTGGCGGCTACGTCTTCGTCGAGCGTGAGGGTCGTTCGCATGCCGTGATGCTAGGGAGGAGGCATCATGATGTCAATCGAACCTCACGGGCGAACAGTCAGCGGGAACCGAAGCTATTCGCGAGCCAACCACTTGCACCCACGTGCTTCCGGGCCCAGTCGTGCGCGGTCTATCGATCCCGATACGCCGGCGGCCGCTTCTCCAGGAACGCGAGTACCCCCTCGTGCACATCGCCCGTCTGTGTGCAGAGCACCTGGTTGCGGTCCTCCATCGCGATGACGTGCTCGAGACTACCGGCGTCCAGGCTGGCGTTCAGACACTCCTTGGTGAGCCGCAACCCGAGCGGCGAGGTCGTGAGCATGTCTTCGCACAGGCGGCGCGCCGCGGCCTCCATCTCGGTATCCGGGACGATCTCCGACACGAGGCCGGTCGCCAGAGCGCGTGGCGCGTGAATGAACCGGCCGGTGAGCAGCAACTCCGATGCGACCGAGACGCCGACGATGCGGGGAAGGAAGTAGCTGACGCCGATTTCGCAACCCGACAGCCCGATGCGGATGAACGCCGCGTTCATGCGCATTGATTCACCGGCGATGCGCACGTCGGCGGCCAGCGCCAGCGCGAAGCCACCACCGCAGGCGGGGCCGTGGACGCATGCAATGATCGGTTGTGGAACGTGGCGCATACGGATCGCCAGTTCACTGATGCTGCGCTGGCGCCGCAGGAGGTCCGCGACGCTGCCGCTGACGGCTCCGGCAGCGGCCTCCTTGAGGTCAAGCCCGGCACAGAACGCGCGCCCGGCGCCGCGTATGACGACGATGCGGATCGTGGTGTCCGTCGTCAGACGGTCGAAATAGTCCCGCAAGTCCGCGACCATCTGCGTCGTGAGCGCGTTCAACGAGTCGGGCCGGTTGAGCGTGAGCCAGCTCACGGGACCGTCTTCTCTTACGTCCAGGGTGGCATACATTCGAGCGCGTCCTTTCAACTGAAATCCTTGACAGGTGTGTCGGTTCGCCGCGACCGAACGGAATCCTACCCGCGGTCTAGCTTACGGCACAACGATGGCCGGTCAGCGCGTGTTGGCGTAGAAGCGCCGCAAGCGCTCCGCGGGGACGCCCGCGAAGTACAGGAAACGCAGCGTCCACATCAGCAAGATGGTGCGGACCACGCCGTCGTGACGCCAGCGCCGCGACGACGTGGTCACTCGTTCCCGAAGACACGCGATGCCGCCGGCGCGTTTCATGCGGCGGCTCAGGTCGAGGTCTTCCATCAACGGTATCGAAGCGTATCCGCCGAGCCGTACGAATACTTCGCGGCGGACGAAGATGGCCTGGTCTCCGGTGGCGATGCGCGACAGGCGCGAGCGGAGGTTGATCAGCGCGCTCGTGAGCCGGAGCAGCGGGCTCGACGGTTCCAGATCGACATCGAAACGCCCGCCGACGACATCGTCGGCGGCGAGGGCCGTGCGCACGGCGCCGACGAACCCGGGCGGGAGCAACGTGTCGGCATGCAGAAAGAGGAGAACGTCGCCGCTGGCCCGGCCTGCGCCGGCGTTCATCTGGAAGGCGCGGCCACGCGGCGCTGCCAGTACGATATCGGCGTGCGCTCGGGCGACGGCGCAGGTTGCGTCAGTGCTGCCTCCATCGACGACGATAATCTCGGCTACCCCATGCGCCCGGGCGCGGGCAAGTGTGTCCGCGAGCCTGGTTCCTTCGTCGAGGGTGGGCACGACGATCGAGAGGGTAGGGACCGGCGGCCGAAGTTCGGGGATCGGTGGCGGCACCGACTCCCGACGGCGGCACCGCCGAAACGCCCACCGGGGACTACGGATATCAGCCTTCAAGGTTCGCAGCGCCTTTCCTCGTTCCGGTATGACCGGCGATCCCGGCTCTCTTCACGCATGCCCGCCCCGTGGCCTTACATCCTCAGGAAGACCTCCCGGCCGGCTTCGCTGGTGAGCTGGGTGACGGTGGTAATCTGGTCGCTGAACTCCTTCAAGGCGCCCAGCGAACTCGATCCGACATCGATGAGTACGGAGAAGAGCGCGAATCCCAGTTGCGTCTTCTCGCGCATGAAGTTGCAGAGCCAGTCGGGATCGACGCGGCACTCGCCGTCGGTAATGAAGACGATGTCGCCGCGTTTGAAGCGCGCGCCGCGCAGGCACTCGAGGGCGGCGGTGAGCGGTTTCTGGAAGTCGGTGCCGCCACCGGGGAAGTACTCGGCCAGCGCGAAGACGTGCTCGATGTCCGTCGCGTAGCGCTGGCGAGGGTTCAGGTCGAGAATGTGCAGCGGCGTGTCTGCGGCGGCAAAACAGATCGCCCGGAAACGCCGGCGCTGACGCTGGGCGATGTCCAGCAGTGTCAGCGATATCGCCTTGGCCCAGATCTCCTTGTCGCCTGCCATCGACGAACTGCCGTCGAGGCACACAACCATCGGTCCGCGACCCTTCGTCTCGGTGCCGCGAATTGCGTACTGCGTGAGACGGGCGTCGACCAGTCGGCGGGCGAAATCGCGATGCAGGACGGGATGGCGCAACGCGAGCAGTTCGTGCGGCAGGAGTCGGCTCAACTCCGCTCCCAGCTCGACGTCGAAGACCTCGTCGGTGGCGCGTTCGAACAGCCGTCGCCGTAATGCCCAGGCGAACGTGCGCATGCTTCCGACCAGACGGCTCAGCTTCTTCAGTTTCGGGTTGTCGGCGAGTTGTTTGCCGAGTTCGAGCTGGGCGCCGGCCCGGCTGCGATCGCCGCCGCCGAGCTGGAGACTGAAACTGTCGGCGTCGGCTGCAGTCTGCTCCATGGTGGCGGCCACGTCCGCGGCGGCGCCGGAGATGCGAGGCCCGTGTCGCTCGGTGCTCTCCCGGGCTTCGGCGTGGAACTTGGCGGCCTTCTGTTCCAGCCGGCGCGCGGCGACCTCCGCTTCACGCCCGAGGCGTTGGGCAAGTTCGCCGAGTTGGCGCCGTCCGGCCGACCTGGCCTGACCCTCGAGATCTCGCGCGGTGGCGGCCTGGGCCTGCCGTCCCGCCAGCTCCGCTTCGGTATGCTCCAGGTTCCAGAAATCGAGCATTTCGGCGCGGGTGACGATGCGCTCCGACTTCAGCAGCGCCAGCAAGCGATCTCCGAGCATGACCGCCGCCAGGCCGGCCTTCGCCTCGTCGAGGACCGTCCCGCGGCGGAGCACCTCGAAGGCCGGGCTGCCGACGATCTGCCCGAGGAGGAGCTTGTAGAAGCCCGCACTCGGTACAACGGCGGACTCCGGGTATACGACGATGTTGAGCTTGAACAAGGCGGCGAAGAGGTCGAGGACAAACCCGTCGAAATGGGGGAGGAGCCGACTGCCGCTTTCCTCCAGCGCCCGTAACGACGGGGAGTCCGCCGCCAGGCGGCGCAGCGCGGCCCGGTCGTAGGCGTCAGCCTCGATCCAGTGCGTGTGCAAGTCCGCGATGCGCGCTCGGGGGGGTCCCATCGGCCGTTCCGACGGGTCGTCACAGAGCTTCCAGCATCGCCTGCTGGATGCCTTCGATCTCGTGCTTTACGCGCTGCACGGTATCGAGCGGTCGCCCGTTGTTTCGTGCCTCGTCGAGGATCGCGGCCACCTTGGCGAGGATGTTGCGAATCTTCGTGTGGGCCTCGACGACGGCGCGACTGCGTAGTTCGTGGTTTTCCCAGTGGCGGTGGGCGTAATCGCGCAGCTCTTGAGTCTGGAAGAGCAGGGCTTTCGCGTCCTCCTCATAGCCGCGCAGTAGCTGGTGTATGACGCCGTGTATTTCGGCGCGTTCGGTTGGTTGGTGCCAGAGGATGTGTTCGAGGAGAAAGAGATCGTCGTCGGTCACGATGTCTCGATCGTGGAGGTACGCGTGGGCCCGGAGCGCCGACACCGCCTGCTGGTAGCGACGATCGGAAGCCACGAGCTGCTTGCCGCCCAGTTCGCGACGGATGTCGGCGAGCGCACGGTAGGCCGGCGGCGGCACTGCAACTTGCCGGGCACCTTCCTGCAGCTCGCGCAGGTCGGTCAGCGAGAGTGTGGTGCGCCGCTCTGCCGCCCGGCCCTCCAGCATGCGCAGAAAGCGGAAATCGTCGGCGATGTAGTCGACGACGTAGCGCAGGAGAAACCGGTCGTAGAGCGCCTGGAGCTCGTCGTCTTCCGGCAGTTCGTTGCTGGCGCCGAACAGGGTGACGAGGGGCACGTCGACGACTTCGCGTCCGTTGTGAAAGCGGCGCTCGTTCACGAGGGTCAGGACGGTGTTGAGGATCGAGGAACTGGCCTTGAAGACCTCGTCGAGAAAGGCGATGTGAGCTTCCGGTAACTTCTGCGCCGTGACCCGGCGATAATCGTCGTTTTCGAGCGCTCGCAACGACACGGCGCCGAACAGCTCCTCCGGCGTCGTGAACTTGGTCAGTAGCCACTGGAAATAACGCGTGCCTTCGAGTCGTCGACAGAGCTCGTCGGCGAGCATTGACTTGGCGGTTCCGGTCGGCCCGACGAGCAGGATGTGGTGACCGGAAAGGAGCGCCACCATGGCGCCGTCGATGACCGAGTCGCGTTCGAGAAACAGCGCCGAGAGCTCCTTGCGGATCTGGCGCAGACGTTCACGGGCCCGCATGCGCCGATGCTAAGGGCTGCCTTCGCCCCATTCAAGCGCGACCTGCTTGCCGCCGGTCGCTTGACAGCTCCAAATACCCGTCTGTAAGAGGGAAGGGAGGCCCCGTGCGGTATCCGGTCGAGACGCCTGGGTGTTCCCGCCGCCGATGGGCGGTCGGGTTGGCGCTCGCTCTGGTCACCGCCACGGGTTGCAATTCCGTGACCGCCGATCCGCCGACCGACCCCGCCGACACCTACGCGGCGCCGCGTGCGCGGCTGATCGCCGGTCTGCGAGGCGAGGGTATTCGCGACCCCCGGGTTCTGGCTGCGATCGAGCGCGTGCCGCGCCAGGACTTCGTGCTCCCCGCGGACAGGTCGCGTGCGTACGAGGACCGCGCCCTGGGCATCGAACGCGGACAAACGATTTCGCAGCCGTACGTTGTGGCATTGATGACGGAGTTGCTCGAATTGACCGGCACGGAACGGGTGCTCGAGGTCGGTACGGGCTCGGGGTATCAGGCCGCCGTTCTGGCGCTCGTTGCCGCCCAGGTCTACTCGATCGAGATCGACCCGACACTGGCCGCGGTCGCCGCGGGGCGATTGCGCAGGCTCGGCTACGACAACGTCTCGGTCCGGGTGGGCGACGGTTTTTTCGGTTGGCCGGAGGCGGCACCCTTCGACGCGGTCATGGTTACGGCCGTAGCGCCCCAGGTGCCGCCGGCCCTGGTGGCGCAGTTGAAAGACGGGGGCCGCCTGGTCATGCCGCTCGGTACCGGCGATCGCCAGGATCTGATCCGCGGCCGCAAACGTGACGGACAACTCGTCATCGAGCGCGTGGCGCCGGTGGCCTTCGTGCCGATGACTGGCGCCGTGCGTGTGACGCCACCGGCACCGTGACCTCGTCGATCTTCCAGCGAGCGGCAGCGGGGAATACGACCGGAGAGGCGGCTGGGCCGTCGGTGATGTGCGCCACGCCGCCGGCGCGCGCGCGGCCGGAGTGCCCCGGGGTGCACGGTCGCGCCGCTATTACCGGCGGCCGAGCGTGTGGCGCAGCGCGTCGATCAACTGCGCGTGGCGCCAGACGAAACCCGACGCCTGCAGTCGTGCCGGTACCACGCGAGTGCTCGCCAGCAGCATCTCGTCAGCCATCTCGCCGAAGGCCAACCGTGCCACCACCGCCGGTACGGGGAACGCCGTCGGTCGACCCAGCACACGGCCCAGCGCGCGCGTGAACTCGGCGTTCGTGGCGGCCGCCGGCGCCACCGCGTTGACGGGCCCGTGAAGGCCTTCCGTCCGCAGCGCGTGCAAGATGCAGCCGAGAACGTCGTCGAGGCCGATCCAGCTCATGAGCTGGCTGCCGTCGCCCACACGGCCGCCGACTCCGAGCTGGAACGGCAGGAGCAGCTTGCCGAGCGCTCCGCCACGAGCCGTGAGCACGACGCCGAGCCGCAAATTGATCACGCGAATCCCCCGCTCCGCCGCCGGTAATGTCGCCGCCTCCCACTCCCGACACACCTCGGGCAGAAAGCCGTCGCCGGCAGCGCTGTTCTCGTCCACCGGGTCGGCCGCGCGGTCCCCGTAGAAGCCGATCGCCGAGGCGCAGACGAGTACCCGCGGCGGCCGGTCGAGGCGCGCCAGCGCCTCGCAGAGCAATCGCGTCGTGTTGCCTCGACTCGACCGTACCCGCGCTTTCACGTCCGCCGTCCAACGGCGCCCCGCAATGTTCTCGCCCGCCAGGTGTACCACCGCGTCCAGCGGCGGCCGACCCGACACGTCCACCGCGCCGGTGGCCGGATCCCACCGGGCATTGTCGCCGGCGGCCTGGCGGGCGCCGCGCACGAGCCGCGTGACGGCGTGCCCCCCGGTGGTCAGGAACGGTACGAGAGCCGAGCCGATCAACCCGGAAGCGCCGGTGACCGCGACGTGCAGCGGCGGGCCGTCGTGGCGCGCGTGCGTATCGAGGTCTCCGGCGGTCAGACGGTGCCGGTACTCGAACGTACGATCGAGCAGTCGCTGCACGACCGCCTTCCCAACCGTGGCCCCGACGGCGCCGAACGGCAACGCGAAGACGATGCGATCCTCCAGTGTCGAGGCGTTGCGCCCCTCCGGATCGAAACGGTGCGTGTGTTCCCAACGCGCGAACGGTCCCTCGATCTGTACGTCCCGGAACTGGCG
This sequence comes from Candidatus Binatia bacterium, assembly GCA_023150935.1. Lineage (NCBI taxonomy): Bacteria > Candidatus Binatota > Binatia (SeqCode) > Binatia bacterium. Next base: position 9,596 of record JAKLJW010000054.1, read on the forward strand.
GCCCTCGACGTAATCGCAATGCTCTGCCACCCACTTCACCGAGGTCGGACCGACCGGGATTCGCAGCACGACTCGGGCTCCGTTTTCGATGCCGCCCTGCCGGTCGACTACTTCCAGAGCGGTCCACGGCGGCGTGAGGCGCTCGAGTGCCCCCGGGCGTGCATGCCACGCGAATACGGCCCTGGCTGGCGCGGCCATGCGGCTGCGACGGATGAAGACGTCGCTGCTCATTTGCCATCCCTCTTCAACCCGCAGTCCATAGAATGTGGTTACTACATCCCGCGGCCGACACCAGACACAGCCTGCCGGAAGGCTGCCGACCCGATCCGCCAGCCGTGCTGATGCGATGTAGAATTTCCACTAATAATCAAGCAGTTGTGCGCTGCGGGGGGTGACGCATCGGGCAAAGTGAGGTAGGTTGCCGCGTCGAGCATTCGCATGGCGAGCGCACGCTTTCACCTCTGGTCCTCCATCGGCAAGAAGCTACTGACCGGACTCACCGGTGTGGCGCTGATCGCCTTCGTCATTGCTCACGTAGCCGGCAACCTGACCCTGTTTGTGGGTGGCCCGGCGTTTAATGCATACGCAAAGAGTCTCCACGACCTCGGGGTCCTTGTGATCCTTGCCGAGTTGGGCCTGCTGGCGTTGTTCGGGTTGCACGCCGTCTCCGCCGTGGCCGTGTGGCGCGACGGCCGTCGGGCGCGCCGCCAGCGCAATACCATGGTGGTCAGCAAGGGGCCGCCCAGCAAGCAGACGCTGGCCTCGCGGACGATGATCGTTACCGGCGGCGTGTTGCTGGTCTTCGTCGTCCTGCACGTCCTCCACTTTCGTTTCGGTCCGGGCGTCGCCGACGGCTACGTGACGACCGTCGACGGCGAGCCGGCCCGGGACCTCTATCGTCTGGTCGTCGAGACGTTCAAGCAGCCGGTGCCGGTCGTCGTGTACATGCTGGTCATGGTGCTCCTGGGCTTCCACCTGCGCCACGGGGTGTGGAGTGCGTTTCAATCGCTGGGGGCGCTGACTCCGGGAATGCGCGGAGCGGCGTTCAGCGCGGCTCTGGCGGTGGCGGCGGTCGTGGCGCTCGGCTTCTTCCTCTTGCCGCCGTACATCTATCTGTTCGCTCCCGCGGTTGCCGGGAGCGGCGTTGCCATGGTGCCGTGACGATGGCCACCGACAACACCGAAGCAAAGCTGGATTCACGCGCCCCGAGCGGTCCCGTCGAGACCTCCTGGGAGCGGCACAAGCGCGACGCCAGGCTGGTCAGCCCGGCCAACAAGCGCAAGTTCACGATTATCGTCGTCGGTACGGGCCTCGCCGGCGGTTCGGCAGCGGCAAGCCTGGCCGAGCTCGGGTACAACGTCGTCAACCTCTGCATCCAGGACAGCCCACGGCGAGCGCACAGCGTCGCGGCGCAGGGGGGGATCAACGCCGCCAAGAATTATCCCAACGACGGCGACAGCGTGTTTCGCCTGTTCTACGACACCGTCAAGGGCGGCGATTTCCGGGCCCGCGAAGCCAATGTCTACCGGTTGGCGCAGGAGTCGGTGAACATCATCGATCAGTGCGTGGCTCAGGGCGTGCCGTTCGCCCGCGAATACGGCGGCATGCTCGCGAATCGCTCGTTCGGCGGCGCGCAGGTGTCCCGGACTTTCTATGCGCGCGGGCAGACGGGCCAACAACTGCTACTCGGGGCGTACGGGTCGTTGATGCGCCAGGTGCATGCCGGCGGCGTGAAGATGTTCCCGCGACGCGAGATGCTGGATCTCGTGGTGATTGACGGCCGCGCCCGCGGTGTCGTCTGCCGTAACCTGGTGACCGGTGCCCTCGAGCGCTACGCCGGCGATGCGGTCCTGCTGTGTACCGGCGGCTACTCCACGGTCTTCTTTCTGTCGACGAACGCGGTGAACTCGAACGCCACGGCGGCGTGGCGCTGCTACAAGCGCGGGGCGTACTTCGCCAATCCTTGCTTCACGCAGATTCACCCGACCTGCATTCCGCGCGTCGGAGAGCAGCAGTCGAAGCTCACGCTGATGAGCGAAAGCCTGCGTAACGACGGCCGCGTGTGGGTCCCGAAGGCGGCCGGCGACAAGCGGCTGCCCGGTCAGATCGCCGAGAGCGAGCGCGACTATTTCCTCGAGCGCATGTACCCGGCTTTCGGCAACCTCGTGCCGCGCGACATCGCCTCGCGAGCCGCCAAGCTCGTCTGCGACGAAGGTCGCGGCGTCGGATCCGGGCTCGCCGTTTATCTCGACTTCAGCGACGCCGTTAAACGGCTCGGCAAGGAAACGATCGCGGATCGCTACGGTAACCTCTTCGAGATGTATCGCGAGATCACCAACCATGACCCGTACGAGACGCCGATGCAGATCTACCCGGCACCGCACTACACGATGGGCGGCCTCTGGGTCGACTACAACTTGATGAGCACGATCCCGGGCCTGCACGTGCTCGGCGAGGCCAACTTCTCCGACCACGGCGCCAACCGTCTCGGTGCCAGCGCGCTGATGCAGGGGCTCTGCGACGGGTACTTCGTGATCCCACATACGCTTGGGCACTACCTGGCGGGCGGCGGACTGGTCAGCGTGTCGACCGACCACGCTGCGTTCGCCGAGGCCGAAACGAGGGTGAAAGAGCAGGTTGGCAAGCTGCTCGCCATCGGCGGCAGAAAGTCGGTGCGCGAGTTCCACTACCAGCTTGGGACGTTGCTGTGGGATCGTGTCGGTATGGCGCGCAATGCCACCGGCCTGCGCGGTGCCATCGAGAAGATTCGCGCGATGCGCGACGAGTTCTGGAACAATGTGCGTGTCCCGGGCAGCGGCGAGGACTTTAATAAGGAACTGGAGATGGCCGGGCGGGTCGCGGATTACTTCGAGCTGGGTGAGCTCATGTGCCGGGATGCCCTGGAGCGCGAGGAATCGTGCGGCTGCCATTTTCGCGAGGAGTACCGCACGGAAGAGGGGGAATGTAAGCGCGACGACGAGCGCTTCTCGTTCGTGTCGGCGTGGGAATATGCCGGCCGGACCGGGGATGCCCGCCTGCACCGGGAGCCCCTTGAGTTCGACACCGTCCATCTCGCAACGCGGCAGTACAAATGAGCACGCGCAACGGATTGCGATCTTATTCGCTGAAGATCTGGCGTCAGGCGGGGCCCGATAAACCGGGGAATCTGGTGGACTACGCGGTCTCCGGAATTCACCCGGACATGTCGTTTCTCGAGATGTTGGACCAGCTCAACCAGGACATCGTGTGCGCCGGCGGTGAACCGGTGGCGTTCGATAGCGACTGCCGCGAAGGCATTTGTGGCACCTGCGGTATCGTCATCGACGGCCGACCTCACGGACCGCTGGTGAACGTCACCGCGTGCAATCTGCGTATGCGCGAGTTTCCCGACGGCGCCGCCATCGTTGCCGAACCGTTCCGCGCTAAAGCGTTCCCGATCGTCAAGGATTTGGTGATCGACCGGAGCGCCCTGGACCGCGTCATCCAGCACGGCGGCTACGTCTCGATCAACGTCGGCTCGGCCGCCGAGGCCAACCAGATGCCGATCCCGAAGGACATCGCCGAGCAGGCGATGGATTCGGCGGCCTGTATCGGTTGCGGCGCCTGCGTGGCCTCGTGTCCGAACGCGTCGGCGTCGTTGTTCGTCGGCGCCAAGATCCGGCAGATGATGCTCCTCCCGCAAGGTAAAGCCGAACGGACGCGCCGTGTCCTCGAAATGGTGCAACAGATGGACGCGGAAGGTTTCGGGGACTGCTCGAATCACGGCGAATGCGAGGCCGCTTGCCCGAAGGCCATTACGCTGGAAAACATCGCCACGATGCGCCGCGAGTACGTGCGCGCCGCGCTCAAGTCCGGGTGTTAGGGGGTTGTTGGGCGGTTACCTGCCTAAGTCCCCTAACACCCTGCGCGCTTTACCCGCCCGAATTCCCGGCTCGCCGCACCTGAACAGCCTTCCAATCTGCCCTCATTTCAAAGTCGGCTTTCCCGGCGTCCAGTTGCAGGGGGTGAGCTGCCCCGTCTGCAACGCGTCCAGCACGCGCAGGGTTTCGTCCACACTGCGCCCCACGGACAGGTCATTGACGTTCGCCCAGCGGATCACTCCCTCAGGGTCGACGATGAAGGTTGCGCGCAGGGCCACACCGGCATCCTTGTGCAGGATGCCCAGCGCGCTCGCCAGTTCGCGCTTCAGGTCGGCGAGCATCGGGAACGGGAGGTCGCGCAACTCGGGATGCTGCTGGCGCCAGGCCAGGTGGACGTAGTGCGTGTCCGTGCTCGCGCCGAGTACCTGCGCGCCGCGTTTGGCAAAGTCCGCGTTACGGTGCCCGAACTCTGCGATCTCCGTCGGGCAGACGAAGGTGAAGTCCATCGGCCAGTAGAAGAGCACGAGCCATTTCCCCGGATAGCTCTCGTTGGTGATGTCGGCGAATTCCTTGCCGGGATCGCGGCTCACCGTGGCCTTCATGGCGAAACTCGGGAGTTTGTCTCGAACAGTAAGCATGTCTTTGTCTCCTTCCTGTGTAGGTGCGGTGGTCTGCCTCAGTCTCTTCCTGCCGCCCACCGCGAAGGTGCGGCCGAAGGTGGAGGTTCAGGTCAGAATCGCTAGTCGCCCAGGGTGGCGCGCAGGAACCAGGCGTGCTTCTCGAATTCGGTGACGATCGCCGTCAGCAAATCGACCGTATCCGTATCGCCGGCCTTTTCGGCGTGGGTGCGGGTGCCGCGGACACCAGCGAGGAACCCCTCGATGCGCTCCGCGAGCAACCGCACGTGCTCGAGGTCGCGCGTGGTCGTCTCGTCATAATCCGGCAGGCTCGAACGCGCAGCCACCGACCGCGCCGTGCCGCGGGCAAGACCGCCGAGCGTGACCGCGCGCTCGGCCATGGCGTCGGTGTGTGCCGCCAGGCTCACCGCGAACGTCTCGAACAGCGGGTGCAGCGCCGCGAACTGCGGACCGCGCACGTTCCAGTGCGCAACCTTGATCTGACTGTGCAAGTCCAACCCGTCAGCGAGGCGCTGATTCAACTCTCCGACCAGCGCCGTGCGGGCCGATTCCGGAAGCGGACTGGGAGTCTTGTACATCGCTTTCCTCCTTTGCTCCTACGTTCCGAAGACAGCAGAGATTGTGCCAGTTCTTACTCCACCATCCGGTTGGCGCCAAACGGTCCGCCGGCCTCGCCCGCACCGATATATCGCCGCGGATGGGGTTCGCCGCATTGAAATATCGGTGCCCACCGATATGGTGACGCTATGGACGTTTCGCGGGACGAGTTGCTCGATCTGACGGAAGACCTGAAGGAGTTGGTACAGCTAGCCGCCGCGGATGACGGTCTGGACGATCTCCTGCGTCGGGGTTTGGACTGGGTGGCACGGCTGGCACCCTACGATCTGGCGACGGTCTTCGAGGTTAGAGACGGTCATCTCGTCGTGCGGGCGGCGCGGGGTCCGATGGCAGGTCCGGCGATTCGCACGCATCGGCTGGCATTATCGTCGTTTCCGACGATTCGGGAAGCGCTCGAGACGCGACGGGCCCGGGTGTTCACCGAGGACGACCATGCGCATGGCGACGGGGACCCGTTCGATGGCGTGCTCGACCTGCCGCCCGGGCACGCGTGCATGGTGGTGCCGTTATGCGCCGGGGACCGGTGCCTCGGCGTCATGACGCTCGATCGCGCTCGTTGCGAGCCGTACCCGCAGCCCGTTGCGGATCTCGTGCAGGTGTACGCGCAGGTCCTGGCGTTGGCCATCCACCACGCCGAGCAACGCCTGCGTCTCGCCCGCTTGTATCGGCAGGATCAGGAGCGGGTACGCTTGCTGGAGGAACAGTTGGCCGGCGATCCCGAGGGGGTGTTGGCGTCGAGCCGCAGTCCGTTGATGCAGGAGGTGGTCGCCCGTGCGCGACAGGTGGCGGCCACCGATACGCCGGTGCTGATTCTCGGGGAAACCGGCACCGGAAAGGAACGTCTGGCCAGGGCGATTCACCGTTGGAGTCGGCGGGCGGCGCAACCTTTCGTGGCCTTGAACTGCGCGGCGATTCCCGCCGGCCTCCTCGAGAGCGAGTTGTTCGGGCACGTGAAAGGTGCCTTCACCGGTGCGACCCGGGACCGGATGGGGCGCTTCCAGATGGCAAACGGCGGCACGCTCCTGCTCGACGAACTCGGCGAGTTGCCGTTCGAGCTGCAGGCGAAGTTGCTGCGCGTACTGCAGGAAAACCAGTTCGAGCCGGTTGGCAGCGACCGCGGCATCAAGGTCGATGTGCGCATCGTCGGCGCGACGCAGGTCGATCTCGAACGCGCCCTTGCCGCCGGCCGGTTTCGTCCCGACCTGTTCTACCGCTTGAACGTCTTCCCGCTCCGCTTGCCGGCGCTGCGGGAGCGGTTCGAAGACCTGCCGGCGTTGTGCGAGGTGTTGCTGGCCGAACAGGCCGGTCGCACGGGGCGGCGTTCGGCCGGCCTCACCCCGGCGGCACTCGCGCAACTGCGCGGGTACGCCTGGCCGGGCAACATTCGCGAGTTGGCGAACGTGATCGAGCGGGCAACGATCATGGCCGGCGGCGCGGCGATCACACCCGATCTGTTCGACGTCCCCGCCGCGCACGCCGCCCCGCACAACCGGGCGGCGGAGGTGTCGCTGCCCGCCGTTCACGAGGCTGCTCCGCCGCCCACGCTGGCGGATGCCGAGCGCGAGCACATCCGCCGCGCCCTGGCGTTCACCGGTGGGCGGCTCTACGGCCCCGGGGGAGCCGCCGCGGTGCTTGGGCTCAAACCGTCCACGCTGCAGAGCCGGATGAAGAGGCTGGGCATCAGGCGCGAGTAGACGGCGGGAAGCTCCGATTGTCGTCCCTGGCTGGTCGGGTGTCGTTCGCCGCGGGGAGGCCGCGCTTGCCACGGCCTCCCCGATTGGCGGTGCCTACTTCTTCGACCGGCCGTCAGGCCTTCTCCAGATTCTGCGACGCGAAATCCCAGTTGACGAGGTGGTTTAGGAACGTCGCTACGTAATCCGGCCGGCGGTTCTGGTAATCGAGGTAGTAAGCGTGTTCCCAGACGTCGACGGTCAGTAGCGGCGTCGCCGCCGTTGTCAGGGGCGTCTCGGCATTCGGGGTCTTCACGACTTTGAGCTTGCCGCCTTCGGAAACGAGCCACGCCCAGCCGCTGCCGAACTGAGTCGTGGCGGCGGTGGCGAGAGCTTCCTTGAACTTGTCGAAGTCGCCGAAGTCCCGCGCAATCAGCGAATCGAGTTTCTGCGGGGGCTTGCCCCCGCCGCCCTTGCGCATGCTCTGCCAGTAGAACGTGTGATTCCACACCTGCGCGGCATTGTTGAAAATGCCGATCTGATCGGGCTTTCCGGCGACCGCCTTGATAAGGGATTCGAGCGAATGCTCGGCCAATGGCGTGCCGGACACCAGCTTGTTCGTGTTGTCGACGTACGCCTTGTGGTGCTTGCCGTGGTGGAAGCCGATGGTGTTCTTCGAGATGTGCGGCTCCAGTGCGTCGTCGGCATACGGCAGTTGGGGAAGAGAGAACGGCGCTTTGTCACTCATGGATATGCCACTCCTTTCGCAGCGACAGTCCGGCCGCGACGCCCCGGCCCATACGGCGGCGACGGTACGACCGGCGGTCCAGTAATGGTGAGTTCGCCTTCATTCGACCATGAGTCTGGCGGCGCTGCAACCTGGGGGCCGAGTGGGCGACCGGTGGAAGAAATCATCGCCGGGGTGCGGCCGCCCGCCGGTCTCCGGGCACCGCCAGCGCGTGGGCTGCGATGCGGCGGAGCATCCCGGCGAAGATGAGCTGGTGCAACGGGTAGACCCCGTACCAGTACGCGAGTCCGGACAGACCGACGGGGTCGAAGATCGCAGTCTGCCGGATCTCGCTGCCATCGCCCGCCGGCCGGACGTCGAACTCGAGCCATGCCCGGCCCGGGAGCTTCATCTCGGCGAACAAACGCAGGCGCCGGTCGGGCTCGTACGCTTCCACTCGCCAACAGTCCATGGCGTCGCCCGGACGGAGTTGCTCGGGGTCGCGGCGTCCGCGCCGCATGCCGACGCCGCCGGCGAGCAAGTCCAGCCATCCGCGGAGATCCCAGAGCCAGTCGCCGTAGTACCAGCCCGTGCGCCCTCCGAGTCGGCGAATCGGCGTGAAGGCCGCGTGCGGCGACACCGGGACGTGGACGCTGCGCGAGTCGACCAGGCGGCTGCCGAAACGCACTCCGCCCCATTCCCGAGGCTTGCCGGCCGCCGACAGTGCGTCAGACCACCGCGTTTCGGCGAACTCGCGATCTTCGTTGCGCAGGGCGGCCGCGATGGCATCCTTCACCCCCACGGGCTCGATGGCGAATGCGCGGCGGGCAGCGTCGTCGCGGACCACGGTCGGGTAGTAAATGCTGTCGATCAGCTTGCGGCCGACGCGTGCATACAGCGGCGTGACCAAGCCCAGCCACAGGCTGGAAAGCCGCGGCGTCAGGACGGGAACACGGATCTTGACGCGGCGCAGGCCGCGCTGCCGACCGTACTCGTCGAGGAGGTTTTCGTACGACACCACGTCGCGCCCGCCGATCTCGTAGACCGGGTTGCCGTCCACGCGCAGCTCCGCCGCGGCGAGCAGGTACTGCAGGACGTCGGTGATCGCGATCGGCTGCGCCTGGTTCGCCACCCAGCGCGGGGTGAGCATCACCGGAAGCCGTTCCGCCAGCGCCCGGATCATTTCGAACGACAGCGAGCCCGAGCCGATGATGATCGATGCCCGGAACTCGATGACCTGAACGCCCGACGCCCGCAATACGTCGCCGACTTCGTGGCGGCTGCGCAGATGCGGAGAAAGCGCGAGATGGCTGTCCCCGAGGCCCCCCAGATAGACGATCCGTTTCACACCCGCCGCACTGGCGGCTAGACCGAAGTTCTCCGCTCCGCGCCGATCCTCCTGCTCGAAGGACCCGGGGGAACCCATGGCGTGGACCATGTAGTAGGCCGTCCGCACGCCGCGCAGGGCCGCCGCCAGACCGTCGGGATCGAGCACATCGCCCCGAACCACTTCCGTTCGCGGTCCCACTCGCGCCTGCAAGAACTCCGGCCGTCGGGCAAGGCAGCGCACCGACCGACCCGCGGCTTCGAGCTGGTGCAGGAGGCGTCCGCCGACGTAGCCGCTGGCGCCGGTGAGCAGCACGAGGCCACCGACCGGTGCGCGATCAGGTGACGCTTGCATTCGAGGCTCCGCGTCTGATGGCGGCAAACGCCGTGAGGGCGGTGGCGCGCGCCTTCGCGTGATCGACGATTGGTGCCGGGTACGTGCGATCGAGCACGACGCCGGCCGCGGCGCGTACGGGTTCGGGGGCCGCCCATGGTTTGTGGATCCAGCCCGTCGGCAATCCTGCCAGCTCCGGAACCCAGCGCCGCACGAACGTGCCGTCGGGGTCGAACCGGTCGCCCTGGGTCACCGGGTTGAAGATGCGGAAAAACGGGGCGGCGTCGGCCCCGCAACCGGCGGTCCATTGCCAGCCCAGCGTGTTGTTGGCGAGATCGGCGTCGACCAGGGTATCCCAGAACCACGCGGCGCCATCCTGCCAGGGAACGCGCAAGTGCTTGACCAGGAAGGACGCCGCCACCATGCGCACCCGATTGTGCATCCAGCCAGTGTGCCAGAGTTCGCGCATGCCGGCGTCCACCAGCGGGTAGCCCGTGCCACCCCGACGCCAGGCGCGCTGCGCCCGGTCGTTCCGCGCCCAGGGGAACTCGGCGAACTCCCGCCGCAGTGGTTCGGTGGTTGTGCGCGGGAAGTGGAACAGGACGTGGTGCGCGAACTCCCGCCAGCCGATTTCGCGGAGGTAAGCGTCTATGCCCGCGGCGCACGCGGGATCGCGGGCCGTCTGAGCGCGGGCCGCCGCAAAAACCTGGCGCGGGCCAATCTCGCCGAAATGGAGGTGCGGCGATAAACGCGATGTGCCGGAAAGATCGGGGCGGTTTCGATCGTCGGCGTAGCCGACCGCCAGATCGTGGAGAAAACGATCGAGCGACGCGGACGCGGCGTGTTCGCCCGGTGTCCACGCGGCCCGGATTCCACCCGTCCAGTCGTACGCGGGCAGCAGCCCGAGCGCGTCGAGCGCCAGCGATGCCGGCCAGACCGACGATGCCGGCAGCCCGGGCGGGGCGGCGATCGGTCCCAGCGGCGGTTTCCCGGCGAGGGCGGCTTTCCAGAACGGCGTGAAGACCTGAAAGGGCTTGCCGGTCCCGGTCGTGAGCGCCCATGGCTCGAACAACAGACCACTGTTGAAAGTCTCGACGAGCACACCTCCGGCTCGCAGGGCGTTCTTGATGTCCGCATCGCGCGAAAGGGTCTGCGGTTCGTAGCGCCGGTTCCAGAAGACCGCTGCGGCGCCGGTCTCGCCGACGAGGGTTCGCAGCGTTGCCCCGGCCGCGCCACGACGCACGACCAGGCCGGACCCGCGGGCCCGGAGGTCGGTGTCGAGACTTGCGAGCGAGTGGTGCAGCCACCACCGCGACGCCGCTCCCGGCGCGGCCTCGCCCTCTTCCTGGGGAGACCAGATGTACACCGGTATCACCGGTCCCCCGCGGGCAACCGCGGCGCTCAAAGCCGGGTTGTCCGCAAGGCGCAAGTCGTGGCGAAACCACACGAGCGACGGGCGCATGCCCGTATACTACCGCCAGAATACGGCGAGCCAATCCACGCCCCGAGACCCGGCGCCGGGAGCCGCGGCGACCGGCGACGCGACCGCCGGCGTCGGGTCGCCCGAATTCGCTTGGCGTGCGAGCAGGATGTTCTTGTATGATGTGGGCAGAGATGGCTGCGGAAAGATCGACAAGGGCAAAGCGCCTCGCAGTACTCCTCGCGCTTCCCGCCCTGCTTCTGTGCGTACCGCCTGCACGCTTCGATTCCGACTGCCGATAATACCTTCACCTGTGGAATCGGAATCGCACCGCCGCCGATTTACTGGGTTTCAGCGCCGCGGGCCTTGCCGGCGAGCGCGGCGAGGTGACCTTTGCCGCCGCTCAGTGCACTGCCAGCGCGACGAGTATCCGCTGCCGGTAGGTACGGTTGCGCTCAGGCGAATGCCGGCGCGACCCGTTCGGCGAAGAGCTCGAGCGTGTCGGGCTGGTTGAAGTCGCTGAAAAGGATCGTGAAGAAAGTCACGCCCTGCTTGTGGCGGGCGTGGATGGCCTCGACGAGCTGCTCCGGCGTCCCTTTCAGGGCCGTACGATCGACGTCGAAAACCGCGCCAAGGGTTCCCCGCGCGAACTGCAGCTTTTCCTTGAGCTCCTTCTCGTTTCTTGCGAGGACGACGATGCACTGCTCGGAGACCTCGATGGTCGCAGGATCGCGGCCGATGGCTTCGCAGTGTCGCGCAAGGACACCCAGTTTCTTCTCCAGCTCCGGCGCCGCGTTGTTCGGGCAGTTCCAGATGTCCGCATGCTCGGCAACGAGGCGGAGGAGATGTCTCTCGCCGGCGCCGCCGATTAGCAGCGGTGGATGAGGCTTGCGCAGCGGCTTCGGATTATTGGGCGCCTCTTCTATCGTATAGTACTTCCCCTGGAACGTGGCGCGGTCCTCGGCGAACATCCGCTTGATTACCGCTAGCGCCTCCTCGAACTGCTCCAGCCGCACGCGGATGGGCGGAAACGGATAACCGTAGGCGCGGTATTCCTCCTCCATCCACCCGGCGCCGATGCCGAGCAGGAACCGCCCGTTGCTGATGTTGTCGAGGCTGGCGGCCATCTTCGCCACCAGGGCCGGGTTGCGGTACGAATTGCAGACCACGAGCGTGCCGATGCCGATGCGCTCGGTCACCGCCGCCACCGCCGACATGAGCGTCCAGGCCTCGAGGTGATCGAGGTCGGGCATCCCCTTCGCCCAGAAATGATCCATGAACCAGAACGAGTGGAATCCCAGTCGTTCGGCGAGGGCGACGCGCTCCTTTATGGCCGAGAACGTCACCCCGACCTGAGGCGCGAAAATACCGAACTTGACCCTGACCATCGTGTTCCCGAAGAGATCAGCCGAAAAAGCAGCCCCAGCGATCGTCGCTGATTTCCCGGGCGCAGTCCGCCAGGCCGCCCACAAATGGCCGGGCGTCTTCCCCCTCGTATGCGACCCAGCGCCCGGTGGTGTGCCGCCAGTAAAGTTGCAACGTTCCCCTGCGCGCCCGAAGCTGGGCCACCGGCAAGGCTATCGGCCGTCCGTTCCAAGTGCTGCGGTAGCGATGAATGACCGTCATCACCCCGGTACGCGCACGCCGTACCTCGATCGCGTCCGCTCCCGGTAATCGCGCGTGCAGAACACGGCGTATCAACGACGCGGCGAAGTCGACCACCTCGGCCCGTACCCTGCCCGCCGCTCGGCGCTTCCGGATGACCGTCAGGCGAGGCGGCGGGAAAGATATCAGCGCACCGCCGGACCCCCCTGCGGGCGGTCCCGACTTTTCCGGCGTCTGTCGCACGGTCGGCTCCCACTTCGACGTTCCACGTTCCGTATCGGCACCCTCCCTCAGTCGGAGCGCAATCTTGCCCTGCACTCCCACCGACAGCGCGGCAGTGTACTCAAAAGGAATACCGCTGTCACCAGTGCCCCCGCCGCGTTTCACTGGCTAGACAGGGGTTCTGTCTGACCTCCACTGGTACGCGGTCGTTGGACTCCGGTGCTGCGTCCGGCACTTGGACGATTGTGTGCGTGATGGATGCGGTGGCCGACTAGATCCGTAGACGGCGTCCCGGGTGATTGCGCAGCGGGAACTTCTGCAAGGCGGCGATCCGGTCGAGCGCCGCCCGGGCCTGTGCCGCGACATGCGGCGTTGGATCGAGATCCAGGGCGTCGACGAAATGCTGATACGCCGGTGTCGGCTCGCCCAGGTCCTCAAGCTGAACCAGTCCCGCACCGAGATGGGCCGCGGCAGCGTCAGGGCCGAGCCGCTTGTCGCTCGCCGCTCGCTGGTACACCGTGAGGGCGGCCTTGGCATGGCCGTGCTCGCGCAGCCACGCGGCCAGGGCGAGCAGATCGGCCGCTGCGAGGGCACGCCGGGCGACCGGCTGGGGCAGGGAAAAGTAGAGTTCGGCGGCGTCGGCGAAGTGGCCGGCGGCGACGAGATCGGCAAGTGCCGCGGGTGCCGCGGCTGGCGGGCCGGCCGAGGCGCCGGCATGGCGGTACTCGCTCGGGGTGGCCTCGATCGCGCGCCGATCCATGAACCACGTCGCGGCGAATCCGGCTATGAAGCCGCCGATGTGCGCGCCGTAAGCAACTCCCCCACCCTCGGTCGTTGGCGCTGCGAGAAAGGGGAGAAGATTGTCGAGCAGCAGGTACATTCCCAACACCAGACGGGCCGGCACGAGGAATACGTTGACGAAGAACGGAATCAGGACGAGCAGGCGGACCTGATTGTGCGGAAACCACCGGAAGTAGAACCCGAGGACTCCCGAGATCGCGCCCGACGCGCCAATCAACGGAATCGGCGACTCGGGACTGAAGACTGCGTGAAAGAGTGTCGCCACGATTCCGGTGCCGAGGTAACCGAGCAGGAAGCGAAAGGAACCGAGACGATGCTCGACGTTGTCGCCGTAGATCCAGAGAAACAGCATGTTTCCGAACAGGTGCATGAGGTTGGCGTGCAGGAAGAGCGAGATGAAGAGCCCGCTCAGCGACGGGGCCGCCGGCCGGAACGCGTGCCGAAACACGAAAAGATCGTAGTTGGTGACCTGCGCGATTAGTTCGCGCACGGGAGTGTTCGGCGGTGCGTTTGCGGCAACGATCCGCAGATACTCCGGCAACAGCGGATCGGCGAGATCCACCGGGGTCCCGAGCGGCACGGTCAGCAACAGATATAGGGCGACGTTCAGGCCGACGATCGCGTAAGTGAAGAACGGCAGTCCACGCGGATTCGGCGAGTCGCCAATCGGAAAGATCACCGTAGGGCTCTTACCACACCCGGGCGCCGAGAACAGGCGCGTGCCTTCCACCAGGCCGGAGCCGGGGGTTGTGAAGCCTGTCCTCAGCCGCGGCGACGCCCGCCCGCCTGCGCGTGTGGACCGTCTCGGCCGCGGTCATGTCGAGGCACAAATGCGAGGCCCGCAAAGCACAGCGCCGCCACCGCTCGACTCCCGGTTTTCACTTTCCCGCAAATCGCGGCGGCCGTCGTTCGAGAAACGAGGCGATGCCTTCGCGGAAGTCGTCGGTGCCGAAACTGGCAACCATCTCCTCGTCGGCCGCCGTGATGGCCGTGGCAAGATCGGCAGACAGGTCGGTGTAGATCTGCCGCTTCATGATGCGCACCGAGCGTGGCGAAGCGAACGTGGCGATCTCCGCGGCGACCTCGTGCGTCACCCGCAGCAGGTCGTCGTGCGGTACGACGCGGTTGACGAGTCCCATGCGCAGCGCCTCGGCGGCGTCGACGAGGCGGCCGCTGAACAGCAGGTCGCAGGCGTTGGCCATCCCCACCAGCCGCGGCAACATCCACGACAGACCGTGCTCGGCAACGAGGCCGCGGCGCGCGAAGATGGTCGAGAAGCGAGCGCGATCCGAGGCGATGCGCAGGTCGTAGTAAAGCATGTATGACAGCCCCAGCCCGACGGCGGCGCCGTTGACCGCGGCGATCACCGGCTTCGAGAGCCCGAGCGGATAACTGTACGGGCCGCGAAAGGCCTCCGGAGTGGTCGCGTCTGCCGGCGACGGCAACTGCGCGTCCCCGAGCGCCCCCTCGGCATCGAGCGTACCGCCCTGCAACCCCTGCAGCATGTCCATGTCGGCCCCGGCACAGTACCCCTTGCCGGCACCGGTCACGATCATCACGCGCACCCCGGGGTCGCGGTCGGCGCTGCAAAGGGCGTGCTGGACTTCGAAGTTCATTCGCGACGTCCAAGCGTTCAGCTTCTGCGGCCGGTTGAGCGTCACCGTCGCGATCCGGTCGGCGACGTCGTAGAGGATTTGTTCGTAGTGCATGGGAGTCCTTTCCGCCCCGCGCCGCCGAGGGGCCGCGTCAAGCGGGTACCGCGGATGCGGCGCTGGCGCAACCTGGAGGGCGGGACGAGGATTCCGCCCCGATCTGGCAGCCGGCCACGTGCCTGAAAAGGGGGACAGGAGCCCTTTCGGAATGGCCCTGTCCCTCCTTCGTCTGAACCGTGACTTGGCGGCGGTGCGCTAGATCGAATATGCTCCCTACGGCGAGATCGTGCGTCTGCTCGGCTTTCGCGCCCTGGCCGCCGGTTGGTCGACGTGGCGGCAGCGCGTTCGCCCCGACTCACGGCGCCGTGGCATCGACTTCCTCGTCGAGTACTTGAGCCGGCACCACCCCGAGTTGCTCTAAACCACAGGTCATGCACGAGGCAGACTTCTACTTCGACATCCTGTATCCGTTGCAGGACCGTGTCATCAGCGGTATTGGCGATCTGCGCACAGGGTTCTATCTCGCCGGGGGAACCGCCGCGTCGACAGTGCCGAGAACCTGCTGGCCAACAAACTCACAGCGCTGATCGATCGCGCCGAGCCCAAAGACCTGGCTGATGTGTGGGGATTCTGCTGCCGCATGGATCTGTCGATCGGGCGAGAGTTGGAGGATAAGGTGTTCACCCGCCGGCGCACGCGGGCCAACACGGCGTGAGGCAACGGTGGGATCCGGCGAAAAACCTTGACGCCGTTGCGGAGTCGGAAGTGGAAGGACGCGAAGCAGGGGGTGCGTTGACCCGCGAAGCCCGGCGGGGGTTGGGGATTTCATTGATACGCCCGATTCGAAGTTAGCGGCCCTCGCGAGTGGCGTGCTACCCTAGTTCTAGGGAGGACGAGATGGCACGTTCCATAGCTGAGATCGAAGGCGATGCCCTTGAGCTGCCCGCGGAAGACCGGGCGCGACTCGCCGTGCGTCTACTTGCAAGCCTCGAAGAGACGGTCGAATCGCCCGAGGAGATCGAGAAGCTCTGGATCGTCGAGGCCGAGCGGCGCTTTCGAGAGCTACGAGATGGCGTCGTCCAGGGGATTCCCGCGCGGCAGGTCTTTGCGGAGATACGAGCGAAGCGAACGTCGTGAAGGAGGTAATCTTCCACCCGGAGGCTCGGGCGGAAACGGATGGCTCGGTGGATTTCTACGAAGCCCAGCTGGACGGCCTGGGTCTGCGGTTTCTGTCAGCCGTGGAGGAGGCAACCGAGCGAATTTCCGCCAGCCCCGATGCCGGTGCGCCTCTGGAGGGAGGATATCGCAAGCGGGTCGTTCCAGGCTTCCCGTACAACATCATCTATCGCGTGTGGGAAGGTTACGCTTATGTGGTCGCCGTCGCCCACCAGCACCGCCGCCCGGGCTACTGGCATGAGCGCAGCGACCGCCGCCAACCCGGCGATGGAGCCGACCGGCTTGAGGGTCTCTGCTCGGCGCGAGCGACAGTGCGCCGGCGGCTCATCGCCAAACCGTTCGGCGGGCTGATGATGGTTGGCGATGCTTGAGGGGGAAAGGCAACGTCTGAGAACGAGCGATTGCGGGAATTCGGGTCTTCATGCCGGCTGCGCAGCGCCCGACGGCACTTTGCCAACAAGCGAGGAACAGCGATGAAACGGACTGGGAAGTTGATCGGACGACTCGGGGCGGCAGCGCTCTACTGCCTGGTCAGCTCGCGGGCCTTCGCCGGCATCGCCGACAGCCCACTGCCGGTGCTCGATCCGGGAAAGAAGACGCACCACGTCTACTCCGTTGCCGGCCTGATCAGTCAAGGGGGGCTGGGAACGTTCTTCTCGTGCACGTCGACCGATACAGCAACCATGCGCGTCGGTGTCGAGGTGTTCTATGCGCCTGGCGGAGCAGCGGGCAACGATCCGGTTGCAACCTCACTGAGCATCGCTCCCGGTGCCAGTGTGATCTTCGGAACTCAAACTGCTGTCGGGATTGTCGTCTACTCGGACCTCGCTGCAGGGGCGTTGAGCCAAGGTTCTGCACGGATCCTGTCCACCTCAACGAAGCTGATCTGCACCGCGTACATTGCGGACCGTCTCAATTCACCGCCCGCGGCTGGCTGGCAGCTCAACGTCATCAAGAAGAAGGCGCAAAAGGGCGATTGAGGCCATTTGTCAGCGTGGGGGAGAAGTGGGTGTCGCTGCGCCGCGGCGGTTCTGCGGTCTGAGCCATTGACGTATCTGCGCCATTGACGTAGCCACCTGGCCGTGGTTATTCTCGAAACGCATGCGTTTACGGCCGCAATCCTCGAACTGCTATCGGATGAGGAATACCGGCTGCTTCAGGCCGCGCTCGTTGCTCGTCCCGATGCGGGGCGCCTTATCCGGGGTACTGGAGGACTGCGGAAGGTCCGCTGGGCGGCAAAAGGACACGGCAAGCGGGGTGGTGTCCGCGTCATCTATTACTGTCACGTTGCGGGGGACCGGCTGCTGATGCTCTTGGCATATGCAAAGAGCCAGCAGGGTGATCTGACGCCGCGCCAGCGCGCCATCCTGCGCAAGATCGTCGAGACGGAGTACCCATGAAAGAAGAACTGTTTCACGAATTGCTGGAGAGCGTGCGAGAGGGCGGCGCGATCTTGCGGGGCGAGAGGAAGCCGTCGCGAGCCTTTGAGTACGCGGAGGAGAATGTGCGCTCGGTCCGCGAGCGTTACGGCCTCAGCCAAGCGAAGTTCGCCGCCCTGATGGGCATCAGCGTGGCGACGCTGCGGAACTGGGAACAGGGTCGCAGGCAGCCGGAAGGAAGCGCTCGCGTGCTGCTCCGTGTCGTCGCGCGGCACCCGAGCGCGGTGCTCGATGTCGTCGGGACATCGGCCCGCGGGCCGAGCAAGCGGCTGCAGGCGACGGCGGCGAGAGCCTCCAGCTTGGGGCGCCGCCGCGCCTGAGAAGGTGTGAAAAAATCGAAACGCTCTAGTACTAGCGATATCGCTATGCTACGAAATCCCCCGCTACCATGGGCTACGTCAGCCGAGTGCAGGTTATTCAGCGCGGGGACAAGAACCGGCAGTACTACCTGATCTGCCCTGCCCCGTTGGCGGCGGCGCTGGAGTTGGAGAAGGGCGAGGAGATCGAGTGGGTGGTGGAGGATAAACACACGCTGATCATCCGTCGCCCCAGTGGCGAGTCACGACGCGCACGGAGGAAGGGATGAGTGGCAGCGAGGGGGTGTGCGAGGGAAGTCCGCGGTTGAAACCGATCAACCGCCGCCAGCTGTTGCTGCGACCGGTGGACGTGGAGAGGTTGATCGAGGAAGACCACCCTGCCCGAGCGATTTGGGAGTTGGTCGGGCGCTTGGATCTGCGCCGGTACTACGAGGGGATTAAGGTGATGGAGGGGGAAGCGGGGCGCTCGGCAACCGATCCACGGTTGCTGATCAGCGTGTGGGTGTACGCCTACAGCTGCGGGGTGAGCTCGGCACGCGAGATTTCCCGGCTGTGCGAGTACGAGCCTGGATT
>JAKLJW010000055.1 GCA_023150935.1 Candidatus Binatia bacterium
GGTGCTACCGCCCGCGCATGCGTGTGACCCTCAAAGATCGTGGAGGCCACGCCATCAAATTGCGCGGACGTGCTCACAGCAGGGTGGCCAATTCGAAGGCGCCGATGATCGCCCACTCGCGACCGAGCTGCGGCGGTCCGTCCTCGACGGTTTCGACGCGGTGGCCGAGCTGGCCAAACACGCGTACCGCCTCGGCAACCGCGGCGGCGACGTCGGACTGCACCACCGCATACCCCAGATCGGGAGAGAAGCCGATGCGCAGGCCGCGATCCAGCGGTTGCCGGACGGTCTCCGCGTACGAGTGCCCCGGCGACGGCAGACTGTTGGGATCGTAAGGCGACGGTCCGGCAATCTGATCGAGGACCAGCGCGGCGTCTTCCACGGTCTTCGTCAGCGGACCGAAGACCGCCGTGTCGCCGTACTCCCACTGTTGGAACGGTCCGCGCGGCACCCGGCCGAACGACGGTTTGAGGCCGAACGCGCCGACGAAGCTGGCCGGAATGCGAATCGAGCCGCCCCCGTCGCTCGCGGTCACCAGCGGCAGTACGCCGCCCGCGAGCGCCGCCGCCGAGCCGCCGCTCGACCCCCCCGGCGTGTGCGCGAGATTCCACGGCGAGCGGGTAACGCCGTAGACCAAGTTCTTGGTAATTGCCGTGTAGCCGAACTCCGGCGCGTTGGTCTTGCCGACGACGATTGCCCCGGCGGCCTCAAGCCGTTCCACCTGCGTCGAACTGCACGTCGCGACCTGGTCGCGAAACGGGAGCGAGCCGTGCGAGGTAACCAGGCCGGCAACGTCCTCGAGATCTTTCACGCCCAGCGGGACGCCTTCGAGCGGGCGCCCCTCGCCGCGCCCCATGCGCGCTTCCGCGGCTCGCGCTCCGGCAAGCAGGGTATCCCGATCGCGCAAGGCGACGACTGCGTTCAACTCCGCATGCGTGCCCGCGATGCGATCGAGCGTTGCGGTCATCAGCTCGACGGGCGAGACGGCGCGCGTGCGCAGACGCTCGATCAGGTCGGTCAGGGATAGGCTCAGCAGTTCGTTCATAGGGGCTCCCAAGGTCAAGACGGTGGCAACGAAACGCGGACTCCACCGCGGTCATTCCATCTCGAACGACTTCAATCAATGTCCGCGGCTCCAGTCCATTCGCGCTCGACCGCAAAACGCGCCCGTACGCCGCCTTGCAATACCGTGACCACCGGGCTTATTGACGGCTGTGGTCACGCATCATGTCGTCGCACCCGGCGCTCCCGCGTGAGCGCCTCCCGCTGGGGCTGTTGCTCCTGTACGGCGCGCCGAGCATTCCCGGCGCGGCAATGCTGGTGCCGATCTTCGTCCACATGCCGAAGTTCTACTCGGACGTCGTGCTGGTGCCGATGGGCCTGCTGGCCATTGCCATCGCGGTCGCCCGGGTCGTCGACGCCTTGAGCGATCCCGTCTTCGGCTGGTTGTCGGACCGTACGCAAACTCGCCTGGGCCGGCGCCGCCCGTATGTGGCGCTGCTGTCGCCGTTGTGCGGCGTGGCCTTCTGGGCGCTGTTCACGCCGCCGGAAGCGCTGACGGCAAACGGCGCCGCCCTGTGGTTCGGTGTCACGTTCGTCCTTTTCTCGGTATTCCGCACCGGGTACTCGCTGCCCTACTGGGCATGGGGACCCGAGCTGACGCTCGACTACCACGACCGTTCGAGGCTCTTCGGGGTGCGCGAGGGCTTCAGCATTCTCGGCACGATCGGGGCGGCTGTCGCTCCGGGGCTGCTGATCTCTCTGTGGGGTTTCAGCGAGCGGCAGGCGTTGTCGGCGATGGGTCTGGTGCTGGCGGTCGTTCTGGTAGCCCTCTGCTTTCTGCTGGTCGCCAGGGCGCGCGAGCGTGCGGAATTCACCGCGCGTGCCTCGAATCCGTTCGTGCCCGGGGTCAGGCGCGCGCTGCGCAACCGCCCGTTTCGCATTTTGTTGCTGACTTACGTGATCGCCGGTGCCACCGGGGCGATTCCGGGCACCCTGATGCCGTTCTTCAACACGTACGTGCTGCGATCGCCGCACGACGCCGAATGGCTGGCGATCCTGCTCGCCACCTACTTCGCCGCGGGGTTCCTCTGTCTGCCGTTCTGGGTGTGGGTGGCGCGGCGCTACGGCAAGCGGCCGGCATGGCTGGCGAGCTTCGCGGTCGGTATGAGCGGCGGCGGCGCGATGTTCTTCCTCGGCGAGGGCGACATGGTAACCGCCGCCCTGCTGCTCGCGTGGGCCGGGTCGAGTTTCGGAGCCAGTCTCTTCCTCGGACCGGCAATGCAGGCCGACGTCATCGATTACGACGAGTTGCACACCGGCAAGCGGCGCGAGGCGCAGTACTCGGCGTTCTCGTCGGTGTTGCCGAAGTTCGTCGCCATTCCGAGTGCCGCGCTGCCGATCGCCATTCTCGGGTCGATCGGTTACGTCCCGAACGCCGAGCAGACCCCGGCCGTGATGTTTGCGATCAAGGCGATCTTCGCCCTCGCGCCGGCGGCTTCGGCGCTGCTCGCCTTCGTGGTCGCCTGGCGGTTTCCGATCGACGAGCAGGTGCACCGCGCCATTCTCGAAGGCATCGAGCGCCACGCTCTGGGCCTGGCCGCCATCGACCCGCTTTCCGGCCGGTCGATCCCGCCGGCAACCCAGCGCGCGGTCGACGAGGACACGGGCTGGTTCCTCGATAACTTCTCGTCGCGAGAGCTGACGCGCTTCAGCTCGCGCGGCCCGAGCAGCATCGGTCGCGACGTGCTTAGGGCGGCGGTGTTGTCGCTGGCGACCTGCGTCGGTTGCGCATGGATCGCGGCCAACTGGGTCACCAACCTGGCGATCGACCCGGGCCCGGTACCGGTGCTCGCGGTCGTGGTTAGCGGTTTTGCTTTTGCGGTCTTCGTCTTTCACCTCCTCCGCCTCGCCCCGGCTCGGGCGCTCGCCGGCGGGGCGGTGGACCCGCACGTCGTGGCCATGCATCTGCGCCCCGACGCAGCTCCGGACACCGACGCGCCCCCGGCGGCGCGCTGCGCCGCGGGCTCGCAGTAGCCAGGCCCGCGGTGGCGCCATGCCCAATCGCCTCGTCCACGAGACCAGCCCTTACCTCCGCCAACACGCCCACAATCCGGTCGACTGGTATCCCTGGGGTGAAGAGGCATTCGCCCGTGCCAGAGCCGAAGACAAGCCGATTCTCCTCAGCATCGGCTACTCCGCGTGCCACTGGTGCCACGTCATGGAACGCGAATCGTTCGAAGACGAAGTCACGGCGCGCGACATGAACGCCCTGTTCGTCAACATCAAGGTCGATCGCGAGGAACGGCCCGACGTCGATCACATTTACATGAATGCCGTCCAGCTTCTGACCGGCCACGGCGGCTGGCCGATGACGATGTTCCTGACGCCGGACGGGAAACCCTTCTATGGTGGCACTTACTTCCCTCCCGAGGATCGACACGGCATGCCGGCTTTTCGTCGCGTCCTGCACGGAGTCGCTCAGGCCTATCGCGAGAAACGCGACGAGGTCGAGGACCACACCGGGAAGCTTCTTCTGGACCTGCGGCGGGTCGATGCGCTCGTGCCCGGCGCCGCACCGCCCGAGGCACGGCTGGTGGCGGCCGCCGCCGAAGCCCTGTCGCGCGCCTACGACGAAGTCAACGGCGGAATCGGCCAGGCGCCCAAGTTCCCCAACGCTACCGTGCTCGAATTGTTCCTGCGCGCGCACGGCACGACCGGGGAACGGCGCTACCTGGACCTCGTAACGCACACCCTGCGACAGATGGCTCGCGGGGGCATCTACGATCAACTGGGCGGCGGTTTCCATCGCTATTCCGTCGATGCTCGCTGGCTGGTGCCGCACTTCGAGAAGATGCTGTACGACAACGCCCAGCTCGTGCCGCTTTACCTCGCCGCTTACCAGCTCACCGGCGAAGCGCCGTTCGCCGCGGTCGCCCGGGAGACGCTCGACTATCTCCTGCGCGAGATGCGCGACCCGGGCGGCGGCTTTTACGCCACGCAGGACGCCGACAGCGAAGGCGAGGAGGGCCGGTACTTCGTCTGGGAGGCTGCCGAGGTGCGCCGGCTTTTCGACGAGGGCACCGCGGCGCTGGTCGAGCGCTACTGGGACATCACACCGAGCGGCAACTTCGAGGATCGCAACATCGTGCACGTCACGCTCGAGGTCGAGCAGCTCGCCCGGCTGTTCAAGCGCGACGTCGAAGAGGTTCGCCGCACGCTGGCCTCGGCGCGCGCCACTCTGCTTGCCGCACGCGAGCAGCGCGTCAAGCCGGGCCGCGACGAGAAGATCCTGACTGCCTGGAACGCACTGGCGATCGGCGCCTTCGCCCGCGCGGCCGAAGCGCTCGACGACGACCGCTATCGCAACGCCGCCCTCGACGCCGTAAGCTTCCTCACCGCAACGCTGCAGCAGGGCAATCGCTTGTGCTGCACGTGCAAGGACGGCGTTGCCCGGCTCAACGGTTATCTCGACGATTACGCCTTCTTCGCCGCCGCCCTGCTCGACGTTTTCGAGCTGACGCAGGACCCGGCGCACCTCGACCATGCGGTGCAACTGGCCGACGCGATGCTGGCGCACTTCTGGGACGCGGACGCGGGCGGCTTCTTCTTCACCAGCGACGATCACGAAGCGTTGATCGTTCGCAGCAAGCCCGCCTTCGACAGCGCGCTACCGTCCGGCAACTCGGTGGCGGCACGCGCCCTGCTCCGGCTCTACCACCACACCGGCCATGCGCCGTACCTGACCCACGCCGAGGCGGTCATCAAGCTCTTCGCCGGTGCCGTTCGCGAGCAACCGTTCGGCCTCGCCAACATGCTCGGCGCCATCGACTTCTATTCCCGCCAGCCCTGCGAAATCGTGGTCGTCGTGCCGGGTACCGGCGACCACGATCTGCTGCGCCGGATTCGGCAGACCTACGTGCCGAACCGCACGCTGCGCGTCGTGGACACGTCACGCAACGAGCCCCTGCCGGCGCTGCTCGAAGGAAAGGGACTCGTCGGCGGTCTCGAGACGGTGTACGTGTGCCGGGGCAGGACCTGTTCGCCGCCGGCCACGAGTTGGGAGGCCGTCGCCCCGCTTCTGCGGAGCTGAACGGCCGGCTCGACGCCGAATCGGCGCGCGCGATCACACGCGCGGCATGCCGCCGGCGATGCCGTGGCCGCCGTCGATCACCCAGACCTGGCCGGTGACGAAGTCGGCGGTCACCAGGTGTACAACGGTGGCGGCAATGTCCTCCGGCTGGCACGCCTTGCCGACGAGGGTCTGACCGACGGCGATGTTTTTCATCAGTTCGTAGGCGGGGAACTCCTTCCACCAGCGGGTGTCGATGAAGCCCGGAGCGACGGCGTTGATGCGCACGCCGGGCGCCAGCGCCCGCGCCAGCGCCACGGTCATGTTGTTGAGCGCCGCCTTCGAGGCGCAGTAGGCAACCGAGCTGCCGATGGCGTAGACGCCCGCGATGCTCGAGACGTTGACGACGACGCCGTTGTCCTGCCGGAGCCACGGCAGCGCCGCGCGGATGGCGTAGAACGCGCCCTTGAGGTTGGTGTTCAGGATCCTGTCCCAGTCGGCGTCGGAGAGCGCTTCCAGGTCGGCGTGGGGCACGAAGGCGGTAGCGCCCGCGCTGTTGACCAGCACATCGAGTCGGCCGAACTTCTTGCTCACTTCGTCGACCATGCGGCGCACGGCGGTGTCGTCGCCGACGTCGGCCTGCACGGCGAGGCCCTTTACGCCGAGGGCGTCGATCTCGGCGGCGGTGTCTTCGGCTTCGCGACGCGACTTCGAGTAGTTGACGGCGACGTGGCAGCCGCGCCGCGCCAGCTCGAGCGCCACGGCGCGGCCGGTACCCGTGCCGCCACCGGTGATCAACGCGGCCCTGCCTGCTAGCTCCATGTGTCGGTCCTCCCTCGGGATCTCGTCCCGGGGGGGGGCCGGGACGTGGGCCGACGCTACACCGTTCGCCGAGCGACGCAAGCACTGTCCACACGCCCGATGACGGTTTCCGGGTCGACGGCGCGGCGTCGCTTCTCGCTCGACTGTTGCCTGTCGACTGCACTATGGTCGAAGCAATTTGCGGCAGGGAGTTGGCTTTCCCGTGACATCTCGCGCTGGGCATCATGCGGTTCTTTCCTCCGCCACGCTCGCGGCCTACGCCGCCCCGGCGGCCCCGATTTCGGCCCTGGGGTTGCCGATCGCCGTGTACCTGCCGCCGTTCTATGCGGCGGAAATGGGGCTCGGCCTCTCCGTGGTCGGAACGATATTCATGCTGACGCGGTTCTGGGACGTCTTGATCGACCCGGCGCTAGGGGTGCTGTCGGACCGGTTCCCGACGCGTTGGGGCCGGCGGCGTCAGTGGATCGTTCTCGGTTCGCCGATCGTGATGGTGTGCTCGTGGATGGTGTTCATGCCGGTGCCGCCCGTATCCGCCACTTACCTGCTCGGCTGGCTGCTCGTGCTGTACGTGGGGTGGACGCTATTGACCATCTCGCACATGTCGTGGGGGGCGGAGCTCACGGTCGAGTACCACGAGCGTTCGGTCGTCCAGGGGTGGCGCGAGGTATTTCTCATCGCCGGCATGGTGACCGTGCTTGCGCTGCCTGCTCTGATCGAGCGCGGCGGCGCCGCGGACGCCGCGGTGCAGCGGGTCACGGCAATGGGCTGGTTCGTCATAGTTCTGCTGCCGTTCACCGTACTGCTGGCCTTGTGGCGGGTACCGGAGCTGCCGGCGGCGTCGCATCCGCATCTTGGCCTGCGACGGGCGCTGGAGCTGGCGATCGAGAACCGGCCTTTGCGACGGGTGTTGTTGATGGACCTGCTGTCCGGCTACGGCGCGGGCATTGTGGCGTCGTTGTTTCTCTTCGTCGCCGTCAGCGCGCTCGACCTCGGCAAGTACGCCAGTCTCCTGTTGCTCTGTTACTTCATTTCGGGCTGCCTGTGCATCGCGCCGATGTTGCGGTTGAGCTACCGCTGGAGCAAGCACCGGACGCTCGCGGTGTCGTCTCTGTTCAACGGACTGGCGTTGCCGTTCATCTTTCTTCTTCCGCCGGGTAACGTCCCGGTCGCGGTGGCGATGTTCGTCGTCTTCGGTGCCAACATGGGCATCGGCCCGCTGCTGTTCCGGTCGATCATGGCCGACGTCGCCGACGAGGACCACGTGCGGTCGGGGGTTTCGCGCACGGGACTGTTCTTCTCCTTGCTGATAATGACCAACAAGGCGGGGCACGCGCTGGCGATCGGGAGCGTGTACGTGTTGCTGGACTGGATCGGTTTCGCGCCCGGGGCGGCCAACGACGCCGAGGCGATTGCCGGGCTGATGAACCTGTTCGTGTTCCCGACCATGGTGGCCAGCATACTGGTGACCGCGATCATGTGGAATTTCCCGCTGGGCGCCGAGCGGCAGCGCGAGTTGCGGGCCATCCTCGAGGAACGTCGCGCCCGCGTTGCGTAAGACGGAGGTAAGGGGCGGGCCGGCTGCCGGCGCGGGTGGCATGGACACCGATCCCCACGCCACCGGGAACGAGCCCCGCCGCGCCACCCATTTCTCGCCGCGGCACTTCCCCACGCGCGTCCCGCGAAGTCCCGGGCCACGGCTTCCGGTTTCACCTGCCCACGGCCACCGGCCCGAGCGTGGCGACAACCGCGACTATCGCCACGATACCGATGACGTCGAGCAGAATGCCGTGACGAATCATCGCCGTCAGCGGAATCCGTCCCGAGCCGTAGACGATGGCGTTGGTCGGCGTCGATACCGGCAACATGAACCCCAGTGAGGCGCCCATTGTCGCCCCCAGGGCCGGCAGGACCGGATCGATGCCGGCCGAACGCGCAAAGGCGATTACCACGGGTACGACCATGTTTGCCGAGGCGGTGTTGCTGGTGGTTTCCGACAACACCGTCGCCAGTACCGTGGACAGTGCCAGCAGTCCGAACTCGCTGCGTACGCCGAGCAGTCCGGTCAGTCCGTTGCCCATGGCCTCGGCCAGCCCGGTCTTGAACGCCAGTGTTCCCAGCGCAATACCGCCGCCGTAAAGGAACACGATCCACCAGTCGATTTGGACCGCGTCGGCCCAGGTCAGCGTGAACCGATGCCGGCGCCAGTCGACCGGCAACAGAAACAGCAAACTTGCCCCGAGCAGCGCCACGACGCTCTCCGGCAGCAAACTCGCCAGGTACGTTGCCGTCGCGCTGTCGCGGCCGAGGAGCAGCGCCGCCGCACCCGGCAACACCCAGCCGGTCACGGTGGCCGCGAAAGCGATCAGCGTATTGACCTGCGCGCGCGTCCACGGACCCACCGCGGCCCGCTCGGCGGCGATCATTTCGGCGACCCCGTGCAGCTCCGTGCGGCGCGGCGCGCCCGTGCGGCGGAAATCGACGAGCAGCAACGCCAGCGCCGTGAGGCTCACCGGCAACCCCAGCAGCATCCACGAAAAGAAGGGAACGCTCACGCCCGTCTCGCGCTGAATGAATCCCAGGCCGATCAGATTCGGTGGCGTGCCCACGGGTGTCGCCAGTCCCCCGATCGAGGCCGCAAAGGCGTTGGACAACAGCAGCACGGTGCCGAAAGCGGGAGCCACGCGACCCGCCTGCGGATGCGATTCGAGGAACGCCAACATGGAAATGCCGATCGGAAACATCATCGCCGTCGTTGCCGTGTTGCTGATCCACATGGAGATCGCGCACGCCACCGCCGCATAGGCGACCAGCATGCGTCCTGGTCGCTCGCCGACTCCGGGCAAACCGAGAATGGCGAAGGCAAAGCGCCGGTCCAGACCGTGCACGAAGATCGCGCGGGCCAGCATGAACGTGCCGACGAAAAGAAAAACAATCGGATCGGCGAACGGAGCGAAGGCTTCCTGCGCCGGCGCGACCCCCAGCAAGATGGCGGCCGCCACGCCGAGGAAGGCCGTTATGGCCATCGGAATGGCCTCGGTGATCCACAGCACAACCACCGCCGCGAGCACCGCCGCCAGGCGGTGCGCCGGGACCGGCAGGGCGGACGCTGTCCACCACACCGCGGCAAAAGCGAGCGGCGCCAGCACCAATCCGCTGCGACGCCGCCAACGCTCGAAGCGCGCTTCCACCGCGCTGATCGCCTCTTCCCGGTCGGTTGTCATAGCGGCGGCCATTACGGGCGGGCCTTCATCTCATGACGGAATCCACGGGGCAACTCGTTACCCCAGGGCCACGGCAAAGTCGTTCACGGGGGCGTCAGACGGCCCCTCGATACGCGGCCCAAGGAACGGGCCGCTACTCGGGGCGAACGGTTTCCAAGGTTTTGAACCGTTCGAGCCGAGTAGCCGCCTTCTTCTGGTGGCGTATCGAGGCACTGTCAGCGACTTTGCCGTGACCCTGCTCGTTACCCGCACCCGTCTTGACTAATTTGTCCGATCTGGTTGACGTGAGGTCATGCCTTCCCTGGTTCGCTCTACCGCAGTGCTCGCGGTCTGCACCTTTGCCATGGCAGGCTGTTCGCCGCTGCGCCCGATCCTATATCCGAACCAGAAGTATCAAGAAGCGGGCGCGGCGCAGGTGCAGAAGGACGTCGACGAGTGCATGGCCCTCGGCGACCAGTTCGTCAGCGAAACCGGCAAGTATCAGAGCAAGGCCAAGGATGCCGCGGTCGAGACGGCCAAGGGCGGCGCTTTCGGTGCCGCTGTCGGCGCCGTTGGCGGGGCCGTCTGGGGCGATCCGGGCAAGAGCGCCGCCGCCGGCGCGGCCACCGGCGCTACGGCCGGCTTCCTGAACACCATTTTCGGCGGAGTGTTCCAGAGCCGCCGCGAACCGAACCCGACGTACGCCAACTTCGTGCAGCGCTGTCTCGCCGAGCGCGGCTACGAAACACTCGGATGGGAATAGGCGGGCCGTTTCGCCGCCGCGCTCTCACGGGTCGGGACTTCCTGACCGGACGCCCGCGAAGAACCTCCGCACCGCCGCGGTGACCACTGAACGCCGTCCCACGATGCGGCGCGCCGGCGGCAGCGACTCGAGAAACACGCGGCCGTACGGTTTGCGGGCGACGCGACTATCGAGCAGCACCACCACGCCGCGGTCCGTGCGCGAACGGATCAGCCGCCCGAAACCCTGCTTGAGTTTCAACACCGCCTGCGGCAGCGCGTGCTCCGCAAAGGGATTACCGCCGCGCGCCGCGATCGCCTCGACGCGCGCCTGCTCGATCGGCTCGGTCGGCACGCGGAACGGCAAACGGGTGATGACCACACACCGCAGCGCGTCGCCGCGGACGTCGACGCCTTCCCAGAAACTGTCGGTCGCGAACAAGACGGCCCCCGGCGTGCGCACGAATCGCTCGAGGAGCAGGTGCCGGTTCGTCTCTCCCTGCTGCAGTACGACGAGGCCCGCCGCGGTCAACTCCGGACCGAGCGCCGCGACGGCGCGGCGCAGGGCGCCGTAAGCCGTGAACAGAACGAACGTGCCGCCGCGGCTGGCCTGCAAGACCTCGCGAATCGCCGTATGCGTCGCCGGTTCGTAGCCAGGTTCGTTGGCGTCCGGGAGATCGCTGGGCACCGCCAGTAACGCCTGCTCGTCGAAATCGAACGGCGACTCGACCCGCAGGGTCTGCACGCGTTCGCGGGCCTCGAGGCCGGCCAGTCCGAGGCGATCGTGCAGGTAGTCGAAGCGGCCGTCGACCGTGAGCGTCGCCGAGGTGAGCACGACGGTCGGAAACGGCTCGAATAGCGCGCGCCGCAGCAACGGTCCGACGTCGATCGGCGCGGCGTGCAGCGTGAGCGCCGCACCCGTGCGCGGTCTGACGCGGGCCTCGAACCACCGGCAGGCGCCGCCGTCGTCGCGCAGGAATTCGAGCAGCGCCAATCCGGCGCCGGCCACCCGACCCTGCAGTGCCCGCAACTCCGTGGTCAGGAAGACGATCTGCTGCGGCAGCGCATCGGTGTCGAGCTGATCGAGGCGCTCGAAGACCGCTTCGAACGTCTCGGCGAAGTCTCCGAGCGCGCCGCCGAGCCGAGTCAGCCAGCGTTCGACGTCGCCCCAGTACGCCGACGTTCGCACGGTGTCCGTAACGCGCAGCTTCTCCTCGCGGCCGGCCTCGATGGCCCGTCCGACGAGATCCTCCAGCCCGGCAAACAGCTCGGAAAAGCACTGTTCCGCGTCGGTGAGCAGGCTTTCCGTTCGCGGCACGAGCCGGGCTTCGATCAGGCGGGCCGCCGCGGTGGCCGCCGGCGGGGGCGCGGCGTCGATCGTCGTCAGGGCCCGCACGAGCGCCCGCAGGACGCCTTTCTGCGGATCGCGGCGGCTTTGCAGGCGGCTGAAGGGGCGTTCGATGGTCGCATACCCGGCGCGCAGCCCGAAGTAACTCGTAGCCACGTCCTCGACATGATGGGCCTCGTCGACGATCACCCGGCGCGCCGGCGGCAGGATGGCATTCTGCGAGTAGCTGCCGACTTCGTCGCGCAGCGCGAGGTCGGCGAGCAGGAGGTGGTGATTGACGACCACGATGTCGGCCTGGGCCGCGTTGCGGCGCGCCGTGTAGAAGAAACAGGTGCCGTAGAACGGGCAGCGGGCGCGCAAGCAGTTGTCGTTCTCGGACACCACCTGCTCCCAGACCTCGGGCCGCGGCCGCACCGGCAAATCGGCCAGGCTGCCGTCCGCCGTTCGTTCCGCCCAGGCGAGCACCTCGCGCAGTTCGCGCTGGACCTCGTCCTCGACCAGGAGCGCGGGCTGGGCCTTGATCTGCGACGCTTTGCGCCGGCACAGGTAATTGCCGCGCCCTTTGACCAGCGCGGTCCGGCAGGCGAAGCCCGGCAACCCGCCCAGAAACGGCAGGTCCTTGCGCACCAGTTGTTCCTGCAGATTGATGGTGTGTGTGGAGACGAGGACGCGTTCCTTGTTGCGCAGGCTCCAGGCGACTGCGGGCAGCAGGTAGGCAAGGGACTTGCCGGTGCCCGTGCCGGCTTCGACGGTGAGGGTGCCGTCGTCGTTGAAGGCGGCGGCGACGCCCGCGAGCATCCGCTGTTGCTGTGTCCGGTGCTCGTAACCGTCGAGATGGGCGGCGATGGCGCTCCCGGGGGCCAGCCACGCGATCGCATCGGTGCGATCGATTTGCACCGCCGTTGGCGGCCGGTGCGGCTCGACGACGACGTGGATCGCCGTGACGGCGTTGTCGACGATGTACGAGCCGACGCCGTTCTGTCCGAGCGCACCGGCGATGTGCACGTCGGCGTCGGACGGCGCCAGCCGGCCGCCGGGGTGATTGTGGAGGACGACTTCGCCGGGCCGCGGTATCTGAAGGAGCGCGGGCACGCTCCGGCGGTTGCCACGGGCCAGCACGCGCAGGCCGTTCACCCGGCCGTCGTCGTCGAGGGTGCCGAGCAGGTAGAGCTCGTTGCCGCCGGCGTCGAGAATGGCGGCGCGCAGCGCTTCGACGGCGGCGGCGGTCAGGCGATCGGCCACGGCAGCAGGCACGGGCGGACGCTAGCCAAAGCAGTGCGGCAGTCGCAACTCGATCCTCTCGTCCACTTCCCCGGGTGCGCCCCCCGCGGCGAGGAAGTGCGCGGACGGGATCGCCGAGTACGCCAACAACACCGCGCCAGCCGCCGTGGCATTCCGCCGGCCCTGTGGTGCGCGAAGATGGCGAATGTGCTCTATTGGCCTTCGTCGATCGGGCGGCAGGGCATGTCGAAACGCATCCTTCTAATACTCGTAGTTGTCGGACTGGCTGGCGCTGCGGCCGCGGCCTGGTGGTGGCGCGCTGCCGTCAACGGGCGGGCCGACGTCATCAGCGGTTCCGGCATCGTCGAAGTCACCCAGGTCGACGCCGCCTTCGAAGTGCCGGGGCGCATCGTCGAGCGCTTCGTCGACGAAGGCGCCGTGCTCGACAAGGGCGAGCCGATCGCCCGGCTGGACGACCGCGAGTACCGCCTCCAACTCGAACGCGCCCGCGGCCTCAAGGCCGCCGCCGAAGCTCGCTACCGCCTTCTGCTCAGCGGTGCCCGCGCCCGCGACGTTGACCAGGCCCTAGCCGCCCTCGACGCCGCCGAGAGCGACCTGGCGTTGCAGCGGCGCGAGTACGAACGTCTCGAAACTCTGCTACGCCAGGGAGTGATTTCCGAGGCCGAGCTCGACCGCGTACGCACCAGCCTCGACCGGGCGCAGGCGGCACGGGCCAGCGCCGCCGCGGCACTGGACCTCTTGCGCGAAGGGTTCCGCACCGAGGAAATAGAGGAGGCCCGGGCCGGCCTGCAGGAGGCCAGGGCAGCCCTCGAAATTGCCGAGTTGAACCTCGCCCGCTGCGAACTGTTCGCGCCCGTGTCCGGCCGCGTTCTCAGCAAGAGCCGCGAACCCGGCGAAATGGTCCAGCCCGGTACCCCGGTGGTCACCGTCGGCGATCTGTCGCGGCCGTGGGTGAACCTGTACGTCGGCGAACGCGATCTCGGAAAGGTACGCCTCGGGATGCGCGGTTACGTTACCGTCGACTCGTTTCCCGACCAGCCGTTCCCCGGCACCGTGACCTTTGTCGCCGACCGCGCCGAGTTCACGCCGAAGAACATCCAGACCCCCGACGAACGCGTCAAGCTCGTCTATCGGGTCAAGCTCGAAGTCGCCACGCGCGACACCGTTCTCAAGCCCGGCATGCCCGCCGACGCCGTCCTGCCGGTCGAGCCCGGACCCGAAGCCCACGCCGCGACCCCGTGAGCGCACCCGCGATTCAAACCGACGGCCTGTGCAAGTCCTACGGTACCGTGGCCGCCGTGCGCGACGTTTCACTCAGTGTCGCCCCCGGCGAACTCTTCGGCCTCGTCGGCCCCGACGGCGCCGGTAAGACGACTTTCCTGCGGACCCTCGCCGGCCTGTTGCGTCCGACCGCCGGCACGGTACGCATCGGCGGCGTCGACGTCAGTGCCGACCGCGACGCGGTCAAGCGTCAGATCGGCTACATGTCGCAGCGGTTCAGTCTGTCCGAAACGCTCACCGTGCTCGAAAACCTGCTTTACGTGGCCGAGGTCTGGGGCGTACCCGCAGCGGCGCGTCCGGCCCGCATCGAGCGGCTCATGCAGTTCAGCCGCCTCGGCCCCTTCAAGCATCGCCTCGCCCGCAACCTCTCCGGCGGCATGAAGCAGAAGCTAAGCCTCGCCACCTGCCTGATCCACCAACCGCACGTGCTGCTGCTCGACGAGCCGACCATCGGGGTCGATCCGCTGTCGCGCCGCGATTTCTGGCTCATCCTCTACGACCTCCTCCAGGAGGGCTCGACGATTCTCCTGTCGACCCCGTACATGGACGAGGCAGAGCGCTGCGCCCGCGTCGGATTCCTGCTCGAGGGACGCCTGATCGCCTGCGGCGCGCCGCCCGAGTTGAAAGCCGCCCTCGGCGTGGTTGTGCTCGACTTGCGCTGCCCCGAACCCCGGGCCGCCCAGTGGACGCTGCGGCACGTGCCCGCGTTCGCCAATTCCGTGCTGTTCGGAGACCGGGTCCACGTCACCCTGCCGCGCCCCGGCTTCGACGCCACCGCCGCACTCGCCCAGATCGCGGCGGCCGGCGTGGAAGTGCTGCACTGGACGGTGCGCGAACCTTCGCTGGAAGACGTCTTCCTCGCCTACGCGCACCGCGGCGGCGCCACGGAGGCGGCGTGAGCGAGGTCGCCGTCGCCGTCGAAGGGCTGACGCGGGTGTTCGGCGACTTCGTGGCGGTCGATCGCCTCGACCTCGAGGTCCGTTCCGGCACCGTGTTCGGTTTCCTCGGTCCGAACGGGGCCGGCAAGTCGACGACGATCCGCATGCTCTGCGGCATCCTGCGCCCGACCTCCGGTCGCGCCACGGTCGGCGGCTTCGACGTCGCCACCGACACCGACCGCGTCAAGAACAGCATCGGCTATATGTCGCAGAAGTTCTCGCTGTACGAGGATCTCACCGTCGAGGAGAACCTGCGCTTCTTCGCGGGCATTTACGGGGTGCGCGGCGCCCAGCGCGAGGCCCGCATCGCCTGGGCTCTCGAGATGGCCGACCTCCGCGGCCGCGGCGGCATGCGCACCGGAGAACTCGCCGGTGGCTGGCGGCAGCGCCTCGCCCTCGGCTGTGCCGTGCTGCACGAACCGCCCATCCTCTTCCTCGACGAGCCGACGAGTGGCGTCGATCCGGCCTCGCGCCGCGATTTCTGGGATATGATCGGCGACCTTGCGCACCGGGGCATCACGGTGTTCGTGACCACGCACTTCATGGACGAGGCCGAGCACTGCGACCGTCTGGCGCTCATCTACGGCGGCCGCATCGTCGCCAGCGGCAGCCCGTCCACACTCAAGCACGAGCACATGTCCCGCGCTCTGCTCGAAGTCGAGTGCGGCGCCCTGATGACCGCATACGCGGCGCTCAAGGGGCGCGCGGAGATTGCCAGCGTCGCCCTGTTCGGCAATGCCCTGCACGTCGTCGCCGGCGACGAGGCCGCGGCGCGGACCGCAATCGCGGCGGCCCTCGCGGCGGCCGGGGTGCGTATCGAACGCCTCGAACGCATCGAGCCGTCGCTCGAGGACGCCTTCGTTGCCATCATCGAACAAACCGGGGAGCCGGCGTGAGTGCGGCGCTGGGTTGGCAGCGCGCCGCACGCAGCATCCGCGCCGTCATGCAGCGCGAGCTGATCGACGTCCTCCGCGACCGCCGCAGCCTTCTGCTCACGCTGCTCTACCCGATCAGCATGCTGATCATGTACGGGTACGGCATACGCTACGACGTCGAGAACGTCGCCGTGACGGTTCTGGACTACAGCGAGACGCCGGAAAGCCGCACCCTGATCGAGGAACTGACGCGATCCGGCTACTTCCGGATTGCCCGGCACGCGCGCCACCAGCGCGAGGTCGAACGCGATCTTGCCACCGAGCGGGCACGGGCCGCCGCGGTCATTCCGTACGATTTCGCCGACCGGCTGCGGCTCGGCACGCCGACGGCCGTGCAGGTCCTCATCGACGCTTCCGACTCGAACACGGCGACGATCGCGCAGGGGTACGCACTGGCCATCGTTAACCGCTTTGCCGCCCGCTATGCCGACGGCGCGGCGGTGGCGCCGATCGAGGTGGCCAGCCGCGTCTGGTACAACCCGCAACTCGAAAGCGTCAACTTCATCGTCCCCGGCGTCATTGCCGTGATCATGATGATCGTCGGCGCCATTCTCACCGCTCTCAGTATCGTCAAGGAGAAGGAACGCGGCACCATCGAGCAGATCCTCGTATCGCCCATCCGGCCGATAGAAATGATGATCGGCAAGATCGTGCCCTACACCATCATCGCCATTGTCGACCTCGCCATCATTGTCGCCGCCGGTTACTTCGTGTTCGGCGTGCCCATCAAGGGCAGCCTCGTGCAGTTCGCGTTCGTGTCCGTCCTCTACCTGGTCTGCTCGCTCGGGGTCGGCGTCTTCGTGTCGACGCTGGCCGACAACATGCAGACCGCGATGCTGGCCGCCGTCTTCCTTTCCTTGTTGCCTTCGGTGCTGCTGTCCGGCTTCGTGTTCCCGATCGAATACATGCCGGTGGCGATTCAGGCGATCTCGTACTTCTTTCCCGGACGCTACTTCGTCGATGCGATTCGGGGCATCTATCTGAAAGGCGTCGGGCTGGAGGTGCTCTGGCCCGACGCGGTGTTCATGACCGTCTTCGCGGTGGGCATCGTCGCGCTCAGCGCCGCGCGGTTCCGCGACCGGCTGGATTGATCGAGTCGCCATGCTCGCCTCGCTGCGTCGCATTATCGAAATCGTTCGCAAGGAGATCATTCAGATCCGCCGCGACCGGCGCATGTTCGGGCTCGTCCTCATGATGCCGGTGCTGGAGCTGTTCATCTTCGGGTACGTGGTTGCCAACGACGTCGATAACATCGACCTTGCCGTTTGCGATTTCAGTCGCACGCCGGAAAGCCGCAGCCTGGTCGAGCAACTCGAGCGCAGCGGCTACTTCCGGGTGCGCGCCCCCTGCGCCCGGCTCGACGACGCCGACGGTCTGCTCGATCGGGGCGTCGTCAAGGTCGTACTCGCCATCCCGCCCGACTTCGCCATGCGGCTCAAGCGCGGCGAGACGGCGCCGGTGATGGCGGCGATCGACGGCAGCAACTCCAACACCGCGACGATTGCGTCGTCGTACCTCCAGCAGGTGACCTGGACTCAGGCTGTCGACGTTCTGATGCCGGACGGCCGCGCCGCGCGCCTGGCTCCGCCGGCCCCGGTCGAGGCCGAGCCCCGCATGTGGTTCAACCCGGAGCTGCGCATGCTGCGCTTCATGGTGCCGGGAATCATTTGCATCCTGCTCATGGAATCGCTGGTGATCATGACGGCGATGGCCATCGTGAAGGAGAAGGAACGCGGCACCATCGAGCAGATTCTCGTGTCGCCGATCAAACGGTTCGAGTACATCATCGGCAAAGCGCTGCCTTTCGTCGGCCTCGGCTACGTCAACGTTACCCTGGTCATCCTCGTCGGTACGTACTGGTTCGACGTCGCCATTGCCGGCAGCATCCCGCTGCTGTTCGCCCTCACGGGGCTCTTCATCTTCACCTGCCTCGGCATGGGCCTGATGGCTTCGGCGCTCTCGGACACCCAGCAACAGGCCTCGATGACCGGACAGTTCATCATCCTGCCGAACATGTTCTTCTCCGGGTTCATGTTCCCCATCGCCAGCATGCCGGAGGTGGTGCAGAAGTTCACCTACGCGATCCCGTTGCGGTATTACATAACGATCGTGCGCGGCATCTTCCTCAAGGGCGTCGGCTGGACGGAGCTCAAGGACGAAGCCGGCATTCTGGTCGGCTTCAGCATCGTCATCCTCGGCCTGGCGACGACGTTCTTCAGAAAACAGATCAGATAGCCGACCGGGAATCCCGCCCCCCGCGCCGCGGTTCGGCCGGCATTGACTTGGCGAACCCGGGCGACGTACACGCAGGACGATCATGTTCGACGGACAGCGCGTGGCCGTGGTGGTGCCGGCCCTCAACGAGGCGGCACACGTCGGAGATGTCGTGCGGCGGATGCCGCAGTACGTGGACGTCGTCGTCGTCGTCGACGACGGCAGCACCGACGACACGGCGAAGGTCGCCGCCGCAGTCGGGGATCCGCGCGTGCATGTGATCCGTCATCCGGCCCCGCGTGGTGTCGGTGGCGCGACGATTGCGGGGGCTCGGCGCGCCCTCGAGCTGGAGGCGGACCTCGTGGTCAAGGTCGACGGCGACGGCCAGATGGACCCGCAGCGCATCGCGGCGCTGCTCGCGCCGCTGGTGCGCGAGGGTTACGACTACGCCAAGGGCAACCGTTTCCTGCACGCCACCGCCCTGCGCCAGATGCCCGTGCCGCGCCTGCTCGGCAATCTCGCCCTGACCTTCCTGACCAAGCTGGCATCCGGTTACTGGCACATCTTCGATCCACAAAACGGCTTCCTGGCCGTCAAGGCGACGGCGTTGCGCGCTCTCGATCTCGACGACATCAACCCGTGGTTCTTCTTCGAGAACGACATGCTGATCCATCTGAATGTCTTCAATTGCCGGGTAAAAGACGTTCCGATACCGGCGCACTACGGTAACGAGCAGTCGTCGTTGCGAGTCGAACGTATTCTGCTCCGTTTCCCGGCCTACCTCACGCGCGGTTTTGTACGGCGCGTGTGGGAGAAGTACATGCTGCGCGATTTCTCGCCGATCGGGATGTTCTGGCTGCTCGGTGCGCCGCTGATGATCTTCGGGTTCGTCTTCGCCATGGCGACCTGGGCCCGCTCGCTGGCCTCCGGCGTTCCCGCCAGCACCGGCACGGTGATGCTCAGCGTGTTGCCGTTTCTGCTCGGCTTCGAACTGATCCTCCAGGCGATAATGCTGGAAATACGGGAGAGCCCGCGGTAACGGCCCGATTCCCGGCCCGCCCCGGCATTCTTCGCCCTGCGCGGCCGATCCCCGGCCCATTCCCACGGACGCAAAGGCACGATCGCCATGAGACCCGAGGGCGAATCGGGAAGCTAAGCGATCCAATGGCACGTTCGGTGCTGCACTCACTCCGGGTGGCGCAGTCAGGTGGGACCTCGTCATGTGGCGATCCGCCGGACATCACCCGTCGCGCGGCAGCGGCGGCAGGGGCTCGGAACCGGGTCGGGTGCTGGCAGCAGGATGTGTTCTGGCGGCACTTGCGTGGTTCGGACCTGCCACGAGCCGAATCGCCGCCGCGGCCGAACCAGTAATCTCGTGGGAATTCGATCAGATCGAACCCGCTGCGGCCTTCGCCGAGGGGGCCGGCGTCTATCTGGTGGTCTGGGAAGACCACCATGATGGGGCCGGCGCCGAGCGGGACATCAACGGCCGTCGCGTCGCTACGGGCGGCGAGCCCCTGGGCGCCGCGTTCGGTGTGGCCGCGCTGGGAACCAACCCCCGCTTTGCACCGGCCGTCGCCTATAACCGCGACCGCGACGAATTCCTGGTGGTGTACGAGTACGAATACTCGCCCACCGATCACGATATCCGCGGCCAGCTCGTGGCGGCCAATGGCACGCTCACCGGGACCGAGTTCGTGATCGCCCAGTTGAACAACTTCGAGAGCAATCCGGTGGCGATCTACAATGCCGCCAACGAGGAGTACCTGGTCGCATGGGAACATCGCACCGGCAGCGATGAGTTCGTCCATCGCGACATTCGCGCCCAACGTCTGACCGGCCTCGGCGCCGCGGTGGGCGGGCAAATCGTCGTCGACGACAGCACTACAGATCAACTGGCGCCGGCGGTTGCCCACGACCGGTACAACAACGCATTCCTCGTGGTCTATCAGAACAAGCGCCCCCGCACTGGCGATTTCGACGTCTCGGGGCAACGCATCGGCGCCACCGGCTCTCTCCTCGGCAGCGCCATCGGGATTTCGACCTGGGAATACGATCAGCTCAAACCGCGCGTGGCGTTCGGTGCCGGTGGCGGCGAATTCCTCGTCGTGTGGGAGGACCATCGCTGGGGTAACGATTGGGCCGTTTACGGCCAGCGGGTCGCCGGCGACGGAACCCTCTCCGGCGGCAACTTCGCGATCTCGTCGGGCGGCGATAGACATCGCGAGAACCCCGACGCGATCTATCGCCCCGGGGCGGGCGAGTTTCTGGTGGCCTGGGAATTCGAGTACACACCGGCCGACCACGACGTCTACCGGCGCCGGGTGGCGACCGACGGAACGCTGCCCGAGGGCGAGGTCGTCGTCTCCAACCATGGCAGTCACGAGCGGCGACCGGCGCTCGCGTCCGGACCGGACTCCGGTTTCCTCGCCGTTTGGGAAGACGGTCGTAACGGCGCCACGCTGGGCATCGACGTATACGCCGCCGCGATCGGGCCGCCGGCCACGGCGACCCCTTCGTCGACTGTCACCGCCACCCAGACCGTCACGCCGACGCGTACCCCGACGCAGACCGCCACCCGCACGGCCACCACGACCGCCACTATGACCGCGACCACGACGGGCACCCGCACGGCGACCACGACAGCAACCGTGACGGCCACCACGACGGCGACACGAACGGCGACGACCACAGCGACCCGAACCGCGACCGCAACGGCCACCTCCGCGCCGACGTTAACGGCAACCGCCACGCCAACGGCGACGCCGACGCACACGCGCACGCCGACCCACACGGTGACACCTACACTCACGGCCACGCCGTCGCACACGTCATCGGCAACCGCCACCGCCAGCGTTGCGCCAACCGCAACGCCGACCACCACGGCCAGCCTCACCGCGACGGCTTCGCCGACGCGTACGGCGTCGGCGACCGCCACGGGCACCGACACGCCGACCCGGACCCGGACGGCAACACCGACCGTAACCTCCACGCCGACCGGTACACCGTCGGCCAGTCGTACCCCCACCGCCACGGCGAGCCCCACTCCGACCCCTGTGCCGGCCCACACCGCCACGCCCACGCCGGGGCCCAGCGGCACACCCACCGGTACGCACGAACCGACACCGCTCCCGACCCCGGGGGCAAGGGGCGTTGGCTTCGGTGGCTACGTGTACCTCGGAAACCCATTGCGCCATCGGCCGCTGGTTGACGTTCGGGTCGAACTCCACGGCGCCGACAACGCCGAACGGCCGGGCGTGCTGGTGGCGCAGGCCCTCACGGGGGTCGACGGCGGGTTTTTCCTGACACCGCTGCTCAACGAGGAAGGAGAATACCCGTACTACAGCCTCGTCCTAACCCAGCCGCAGGATGAAGTAACCGCCGTCGAGCCGGGTAGAGGCGGCGAAGAGCGGGCGCTCACGTGGGTCGGCTTTCCGCCGCCGCACCTTCAGGCGTCGCTGGACACCGTGTGGTACGTCCGCTACCCGCCGCTCCGCGTCGATGTCGATCCGAACGAACCGATACCGGCGATCAAGGGAAATCCCACCTTCGAAATCATTCAGCCCATCGACTTCAAGGTGGACGGCGTCGAGCTCACGCAGGCCATTCAGTGCTTCGACTCCAGCGAAGGCGATCCGAACTGCCCGGACAACTCCCTGCCACTGGTCGCCGGCAAACTTACCGCCGCCCGGGTCTAT
Source organism: Candidatus Binatia bacterium (assembly GCA_023150935.1). Taxonomy (NCBI): domain Bacteria; phylum Candidatus Binatota; class Binatia (SeqCode); species Binatia bacterium. Next base: position 21,491 of record JAKLJW010000055.1, read on the forward strand.
ATCTCGCGGGTGGGAGCGCCCTCGCCCGAACCCCAATACCCGGCCGTACGGGTCGACCTGTTCGTTGCCGGGGCCGTTCCGGGCAGCCCGGTTCCGGTCGTCAACACCGCCTCGCAACTCTACAAAGTGCCCCTGAAATGGGACCGCTGGAAGACCGCCACCACGGCGAACTTCCTGATCGCCGCGCCGCTACCCGGAACCCTGTATGCCTGGGCTCAGGTCAACGCCGATAACCGGTGGCCCGATCCGGACCCGACCAACAACACCGCCGCCGCGGCCGTCGTGGCGGTCACCACGACGCGACCGGCGAAGATCAAGTGGTTGCGCGTGAACTACGATCCCGACCCGAGCACCAGATTCCCGAGCTTTCCGTTCACGGGGCCGAACCTGGCCGACGAGTCGTGGGTCGTACAGCGGTCGCTCGACGTGGCGCGAGTCGTCTTCCCGACGGCAATAATCGACTATCAGAAGTTTGTCCCCGGCATCCTGGACTACTTTATCGAGGTTCCCGCCGATTCCACCTTCAAGACCTTCAAGAAGATCAAGCCGGATATCCGCGACGACTTCGTCGTGAACGGGAAGACGCACTGGGCGATGTCGTCGTTTCTCAACAACCGATTGGTCGTGGAGGTCCCCGCCCAGCGCGATTACGACACGTTGCTGGCGTGGTTCCCGCCCGGCTCGACAGCCGGCGGCGATGTCCCCGACGGCGTTGCCGAAGGCGCCCCGCCGATCGTGTCGATCGGCTCCGGCCGCGCTTGCCTCGGAGCGGCGCCCATGGCGAAGATCGGCGCCCACGAGGTCGCCCACAACTTCGGTCTCGGCCACTTCCCGTGCTTCCTGAACCCCGACCTCTGGCATCCCTGGCCGGCACCCTACGACGACTGCAGTCCCGTCGAGACGCCGTTCGACCCCTTCCTCATGCAGGTCGAGAACAGCATGACCTTCATGACCTACGGGGGCGACTCGATCTCGCCGGTGGAATGGAAGTTCCTGCTTGGCAAGCTCCAGAAACCGGTCGGCGCGGGCGCGCAGCTTGCCGAGTCCGAGGTCCCCGCGATGCTGGTGCGTGGCTGGCTGGACGACGACGGCAGCGGCGGATTCTATCCGCTCTTCACTGTGACGGCCGCGCCCGGGGTGCCGAACGGCGCACCGGCGGCAGCCGCCGAAGTCCGTCTCCTCGATTCGTCCGGACAGACGCTTGCCGGCTACCCGTTCGACTTGCGGTTCGACGTGCCCGACGAGCCGCCGAGCGACGTCGCACCGTTCCAGTGGTGGTTGCCGCGGCCCACCGGACTCGACCGCGTCCAGCTTCTCCGCTCCGGCGTTGTTGTGCACGAACGCCGTGCGAGCGCGCATGCACCGCAGGGAGCGTGGGTGTCGCCGGCAGCGGGCGCGAGCCTCGAAGGAACGGCCGCCCTGACCTGGCAGGCCTCGGACGCCGACGGCGATCCGCTCTTCTTCACGGTGTCGTTCAGCCACGATGGCGGGGAGACGTGGACGCCGCTGGCGGTGGACCGGACGGATCCTGAGTACGAACTCGACGCGGGCGAGCTTCCCGGTGGCGAGCAGTGTCTGGTGCGCGTGCTCGCCAGCGATGGTTTCGACACCCACGAAATCCTGGGCGGACCATTCCGCATCGGCCGCAAGCCCCCCGAGGTGGCGATTTCGTCGCCGCGCGACGACGAAGAAGTAAACGAGGCGGAGACGCGGGTCTTTACCGCCTGGGCAGTCGACCCGGAGGACGGTTCGCTTTCAGGAGACGCTTTGCAGTGGTCGTCGGATCGCGACGGACCTCTGGGCAGCGGCGCCACACTGATCGTGCCCGGTCTGGCGCTTTCGCCCGGCGAGCAGGTCATAACGCTGACCGCGACCGATTCGGACGGTATGGAAACCCGGGCCACGGTACGCGTTGGGGTGACCCGCACCGTGAGTTGCGTCGGCGACTGCGCGCAGGACGGTGCGGTGACCATCGACGATCTGGTCACCATGGTGATTGTCGCGCTGGGCGGGGCCCCGGTCTTCGATTGCGAGGCAGGCGACGCGGACGGCGACGGCCAGATTACCGTTAACGAGCTGATCGCCGCGGTCAACGCCTCGCTCGCCGGCTGCGAGCCGTGAGGCGGGAGCGGCATCTGGCTGCCGCTCCCGCTCGATCGAAAGGCCGCGCGCCCCGCAGAAACCGATCGTCCGGCACCGGCGCCCGCGCGCCTGCGGGCGTCCGCGCCTCAATCATAGACCGGCAAGCCGCTAGGCACCGAGTCAGGAATGTCGCGGCTCTGGTCGCCGGCTGCCGGATCGGTCAGCGCTTCGAGAAAACTCATCAGATCGTCGACCTGCTGCTCCGAGAGAAGACGCGGAGTGGCAATGTCGGGGTCCAGACCCGCCAGAATCGCCTCGATGGTGGCGTCGTCGCCCTGGAAGGTGGGTTGCAGCTCCTCGGAGAGTTGCGCAACGTCGTATTGGCGCAGCGAGCGGGCGGGATCGAGAACGTGTTCCACGGCCCCACGCAGCGTGGTGAACGCGCCGTCGTGCATCCACGGTCCGGTCATGGCCACGTTGCGCAGCGGCGGGGTGCGGAACGCGTAACGGTCCGCCGGGTTGTGGCTTACCAGTTCCCGGCCATAATCCTCGGGCGCCGAGGTCCCCTTTCCCGGCCCGATCTGCGGTACGCCGATGTTGTGGGCCTTCTGGTCGGTCAAGAGGTTGCCGCTATGGCACGTGGCGCATCCCGCGTCGCCGAAGAACAGGATGGCGCCGCGCTTGGCGCTGTCCGACAAAGCCGAACGATCGCCCGCAACATAGCGGTCCCACGGGCTCTCCGTGAAGGTCCAGGCGTCGATCTCGAACGCCGCAATGGCGTTGGCCGCGTGCTGGAATCCCAACTCGCCGTTGGCGACATCGGGGAAGGCGGCGTTGAACATCGCGACGTATTCCGGAATCGCGAGAATCCGTTGCATGAGCGCGTCCCAAATCGCGCCGAGGTCGTTGCCGTCGATCGCGGCGAGTTCGTTCGGCTGACCGAAGACGTCGTGGTCGCCGGGCGCACCGCGCATTTCTTCCGGAGAGGTAACCGGAAACATCGCCTGCGCGGCAAGCACGTTTTCGAGGCCGCCGGGGAGCCGGTCCCCCGCTGGGGTGGAGAAGCCCGAGTCGGCACTGCCGGCAACGCGCATATCCCAGAACATCGTCCGCCATTCGGGTGCACCCCGGTTGAACGCCTCCGGCGCGTTACGCGGTATGAAACCCTGCTCGGTCAAGGGAACGCGCGCCGGCCCGAGGCCGCGGGCGCCGGTTCCCAGCGGCAGCGAGAGGGCGTCGCCAGTATGCAGCAGAGGATGGTGACAGGTGGCGCAGGAGATGTCGCGGTTGCCACTCAGGAGCTTGTCGAACATCAGTGCCCGGCCCAGGTCGACTTTCGCCGTCGGTGGCGTCGGGCCGGAATCCAGCGTACTGATACCGGCGGCCTCGATCGACCTTTGCAGTTGTCGGTCGAGGGTCGGCGGTGCCGAATCGTCGCCGTCGCCGCAGCCCGCAACTGCTGCCAGCGCCAGCAGCAGAGCCCATGAGGTCTTCACTCTTACGGCTTTCAAGGTTGCCCTCCTTTGCAAGCCGTAGGTCTGTATCAGAACGTGCCGGACGACGGAATCGAATTCGTACTTGCGTGATTGGGCCGGTACCGGCGCAAACGCGGGGAACGAAGGGGTGGCCGCCCGGTGCCTTCCTCTGGCCCCCGCCGCCCGGCCTTCGTATCATCGCCCGCGGTGCGGCCGCACCGCGCCAGGAGGAGACATGCACGAACTACTGATCGGCGGCCAGCGCCTTTCCGGACACGGCCGCGCCGAAGTTATCGAACCGGCCCGCGGCGAAGTGTTTGCCGAGGTGGCGGCCGCGAACGTCGACGACCTCGAAGCCGCCGTGGCCGCGGCCCGCGGTGCGCTGCCGGACTGGTCCGCCATCACTCCGGTAGGGCGCGCCGAGATCCTGTTTCGCTTTGCGGACCTTGTCCGTGCCAATGCGGAAGAGCTTGCCGTTCTCGAAGCGCGCAACGCCGGCAAGCCGATCGGCGACGCGCGCTGGGAGGCGGGTCACGTCGCCGACACGCTGCGTTACTACGCGGCTGCCGCCGACAAGTTCTTCGGACACACCGTCGTACCCGGGAAGGGCGGCCTGGCCATGACCCTCCACGAGCCACTGGGTGTGGTTGGCCTGATCGTGCCGTGGAATTTCCCGATGGTAATCGCGGCGTGGAAGCTGGCGCCGGCGCTCGCCTGCGGCAACACGGTGGTACTCAAGCCGGCGAGCTTGACGCCGCTGAGTGCGTTGCGGCTCGGCGAGCTGGCGTTGGCGGCGGGGCTACCGCCCGGCGTGCTCAATGTCGTGCCCGGTTCGGGGGCGGCGATCGGGGCGGCGCTTGCCGCGCACCCCGACGTCGCCAAGATCGGCTTCACCGGCGAGACGGCGACGGGCAGGGCGATCATGACGGCGGCGGCGGGAACCATCAAGCGGGTCGGGCTCGAGCTGGGCGGCAAGTCGCCGAACATCGTGTTCGCCGACGTCGACCTCGAAACGGTGGCGCGCGAGGCGGTGGCGTCGGTGTTTGCGAATGCCGGTCAGGACTGCTGTGCGCGTTCGCGTATCGTCGTCGAGCGCCGCGTCGCCGACCGCTTTATCGAGGCCCTGGTGGCGGCGGCGCGGTCGATCGCCGTCGGCGATCCGCTGGCGGAGAGCACGCAGATGGGGCCGGTGATCTCCCCGGGGCAGCGGCAGCGAACCGAGGACTATATCGCCGCCGGCAAGGCGGAGGGTGCGCGCTTGCTCTGCGGCGGCGAGCGGCTTGCCCCTGCCGGATGCGAACGCGGCTACTTTCTGAGCCCGGCGATTTTCGCGGGGGCGCGGCCGCGCATGCGAATCGTCGACGAGGAGATCTTCGGGCCGGTGGCGAGCGTCCTGACCTTCGATACGGAGGAAGAGGCGATCGCGCTCGCCAACGACACCGTCTACGGGCTGTCGGGTTCGCTCTGGACGGCCGATCTCAAGCGCGGGTTGCGGGTCGCTCGCGCCGTGCGTACGGGTGTGCTGTCGGTGAACTCGTCGAGCAGCGTACACCTGCAACTGCCCTTCGGCGGCTACAAGCAATCCGGCCTCGGCCGCGAACTCGGCATGGCGGCAATGGATCATTACAGCGAGGTGAAGAGCGTGTACTTCGAGACGGCGTGATGCGGCGATTCCGCGGAGGCTCCACGGACAGAGTCTCGGACCTTCGATCCTGCTGGGCTTCCACGCTCTTGAGGTCGGCTGGGAATTCTCCCCGACTCTCCGTTGGGATGGGGTTTCCCGGGCCCGATTACACAGGAATTACACGCGGCCGGGCCCCTGGGCGCGTTGACCCCGCCTTCCCGGCAACGATAGAAGCGGGCTGTGCATGGGGCCGCCGGTGGCAAAGAAACCCGCCGCCGGGAAGCGTGATGACGGACCGACGGAGGGACCGGGAGGGACCAAGACCGGGAGGGACCAAGACACCCACCCATCTAGGGACCAAGCGAGGACCAAGAGGACCAAACAAGGAGGACCAAGAGGACCAAGACACCCATCTCGGCATAATGCCGACGACTCGATCAGGTCGGAAACTCGCACGGCGGCCACATCGAGGAGAACGAGCTTCTGGCTCGAGTGCGGGTCGGCTCGTAGAGCGGTCGGACGCGCGGAGATGAAAGCGGAGCCGACAGTTGGGACGGTGGAGGCGGTCTCTCAGGCGCAGTTGCGGAACACGCGGGCAGCCCAGCGAGTGCCTTTGGCCTGGTCGCGGTCGGTGCGGGCGCAGTGGATCTCGATGCGGTGCACGCAGCCGATCATCGAGAAGAAGCGTCGCCGGTAATCGCGGATCGTCTCGAGCCAACGCTCGCTGCGGATCCCCAGCCGCTCGAGGGTCCGCACGGCGCTGTCGGGGAGAGCCGCTTCCGGTCTACCGGAACGCACCGCGGCGCCAGTGGCCTCGAGCAGGTCGACGTAGGAGTCGAAGTTCACCGGCAGGGGCTCTTCGCTCGGCGTTGCCCCGGCCTCGGCAAACTCGACCAACTCCGGCCGGACAGTCGTCCGCACGCGGGCGCCGTCGGCCGCTGCCGTCTGCTCCGCGGCACGCTCGCGAGCGAGATCGAGAAGTCGCTG
>JAKLJW010000056.1 GCA_023150935.1 Candidatus Binatia bacterium
GGGCCAGGGCAGGCACGGGGGCCAGGGCAGGCACGGGGGCCAGGGCAGGCACGGGGGCCAGGGCAGGCACGGGGGCCTGCCCCTACACAGACGGCGTAGCATCTGGGCTGTCGGCGAATGGACATGTGGGCACACATGTGTAGGGGCGGCCCCCTGTGGCCGCCCTCTCTCCGAAGAGCAGGACAACCTGATCCTTGACGAGTGGTTCACCAAGCAGGGCTACTCCAGCAAGGATAGCGAATTCGACCTGATCTACGTGAACGGCGACAACAACCTCGATAACCTCAAGGCACCTGACGACACCTGGAAGGTGCGCCTCATCGAGGAGGACTTCTTCCGTCTGATGTTTGAGACGGAGGGGGTGTGATGGCGAAGAAGAAAACCCCCAACGCTCCGCTCGCTCGCGCCGCGGAGCCGCTGTATCGGGAGATCCGCGCAGTCATCGAAGAGGCGCGCGCCGGGGCCTACCGAGCCGTGAACACGGCGATGGTGCATGCCTACTGGCACGTCGGGCGGCTGATCGTGGAACACGAGCAGGGAGGCAAGCGGCGGGCGGCCTATGGAGCGGAAGTGGTCGAAGATCTCTCGCAAAGACTCACGGCCGATTTCGGCAAGGGGTTCACCGTTCGAAACCTCTGGAACATGCGCCAGTTCTACCTTTCGTTCCAGATTCTGCACGCACCGCGTGCAGAATCTGGAGATCAGAAACAGGACGCACCGCGTCTCGAATCCGGCGGCAAATCTCGAAAACGGCACGCACCGCGTGCCGAACCTGGCCCCGTCTTTCGCCCGGAACTTTCCTGGACTCACTACCGGCTGCTGCTGGCCGTCGGAGATTCTCGAGCTCGTGAGTGGTACCTGCACGAAGCCGCCGAGCAGCACTGGTCCACCCGTCAGCTCGAACGCCAGATCTCCGTGCTTTACTACGAGCGCCTGCTGGCCAGCCGCAAGAAGGCGCCCGTACGCAAGGAAGCCCGGGACAAGATCGCCGCCGTCGAACCGGAACAGTTCATCCGCGACCCGTACGTGCTGGAATTCCTCGACCTGAAGGACTACCCGGCGCTTCGGGAGTCCCGGGTTGAGCAGGCCATCATCGACAACCTGCAGGCGTTCCTGCTCGAGCTGGGGAAAGGGTTCTCGTTCGTGGCGCGGCAGAGGCGGATGCGCTTCGAGGACGAGGACTTCTACGTGGACCTCGTCTTCTACAACTACCTGCTCAAGTGCTTTGTCCTGATTGACCTCAAGGTCGGCAAGCTGACTCACCAGGATCTCGGCCAGATGGATTCCTACGTACGCATGTTCGACGCCCATGCGCGGCCCGAGGGCGACAACCCGACCATCGGCCTGATCCTCTGTTCCCGCAAGAACGAAGCGATCGCGAAGTACTCGGTGCTGAGCGAAGCGCGCCAGATCTTCGCCGCCAAGTATGTGAAGGTGCTACCCACCGAACGCGAGCTTACGCGTGAAATCGAGCGCGAACGACGACTGATCGAGGCGGGTCGCCCTGGCGAGGAGAAGCCCTGATGCCGCGCGGACGCCCTCGTGCGAGTTCTGGAGCGGCTCCGTCCGAAAGACGCCGCCGCGGCGCCGGCGCGCGCCCAGCGCTCCCCTTCAACCGCAAGCTGGTCCTCAACCAGTAACTGCTCGGCCTCTTCGGCGTCGAGCGCTTCGATCAGCTCGCCGAGCACCTGCGCGAGTTCGAGAAAGCCGGCATCGAGGCGGAGATCTTCAACAAGGACGGCCGAGGGCTGTTCGCCGGACAGGCGGTGGAGATCCTGGAAGTCACCAAGCTCAAGGAGGAGATGGGCGAGAAGACCGTTGCGGTGGATGCCTTCGAGGGCAACAACCTGGTGCTGGTGGACGAAGGGCACCGCGGCGCGTGGGGCGGGGCGAGGGCGCGCAGATCATCCAGCTCTTCGGCCGCGGCGTCCGGCTCAAGGGCGTTGGCATAAGTCTCAAGCGCAGTGCACGCGCCACGCTGCCCGACGGACTGGATCGGCCGAAGCACATCGAGACGCTGGAGACCCTGAACATCTTCGGCATCCGCGCCGACTACATGGCGCAGTTCCGCGACTTCCTCGAAGAAGAGGGCCTGCCTACCAACGACGAGCGCATCGAGTTCATCCTGCCGATCATAAAGAACCTCGGCACGCGCCCGCTCAAGACGATCCGCCTCAAGAGGGAGATCAACGGCGTCAGCACCGAGTTCGGCGACGCCTTCCGCAAGCTCGGACCGGTTCCAACCGTCAGCCCCCCGGACCCCACGCGAGAGCCCGCCACCGCGTACCTGCAGAAGAACCAGGTCATTCTCAACTGGTATCCGAAGATCCAGGCGATGAAATCCGTGGGCGCCGCGGGCGGAGACGACGATGGCGCGCCGAATCAGGCGTGGCTGACCGCTCGCCACGTCGCATTCCTCGATCTCGACCGCCTGTACTTCGACCTGGAGCGGTTCACGGCCGAACGCGGGTGGCACAACCTGAACCTGCCTCGCGCCGTCATCGCCAGGCTGCTCGCGGACACGACGTGGTACCGGCTGCTGATCCCGGACTCCGAGCTGGCATTCGATTCGTTCGAGCGCGTGCGCGTCTGGCAGGAAGTGGCGCTTGCCCCGCTGCGCAAGTATGCCGAGCGCTACTACACGTTCCGGAAGCGCGAGTGGGAGCTACCACACCTGGAGTACCGGGACATCGGCGAGGACGATCCCAACTTCCCGTGCGTCGTCCGGGAAACTGGTCCCGAGTACGGCTATCGCATTCTGATCGAGGAGTCGCAGCAGGAGATCGTCGAGAAGCTCAACGAGCTGAAGGCGGCCATCGAGGCAGGCGACCTCAAGCCCTGGGAGTTCCGCGGCATCAAGGCCGTCTGGTTCGGCCGGCACCTCTACCAGCCGCTGGTCTTTCTCGACGGCGGAGTGGTCGAGATCTCGCCGGCCCCCCTCAATAAGGGTGAGCGTCGCTTCGTCGAAGACCTGAAGGCCTTCCACGATGACAACCCCGAGTTCTTCGCTGAGCGCGATCTGTACCTCCTGCGCAACATGAGCAAGGGCCGTGGCGTCGGGTTCTTCGAGGCCGGCAACTTCCACCCCGACTTCATCGTCTGGCAGCTCAAAGCCGACCGCCGGCAGGTGGCCTTCGTGGATCCCAAGGGCATCCGGAACGTCGGCCTACAGGATCCCAAGATCAGCTTCTTCGAGACCGTCAAGGAGATCGAGAAGCGGCTTGGCGACCCAAGCATCGTGCTCGACTCGTTCATCGTCTCGAACACGCCGTCGCGCGTGATGCGCAAGCAGTGGGGCATCGAGAAGCCCGAAATGGCCGAGCGACACATCGTATTCCAGGACGAGGACAAGGATACGTATGTGGGGACGATTCTGGAGAGCGTTGGTGCAGGGATACGCACATGAGTTCACGTCGTCGCTTCTCAGAGCGTCAGGGTTACGCACGCACCGACGTGGCGGAGATTACCGTCCGCCAGGATGCGCCGAAGTACGTCGGACAGATTCGATTGCCCACCGGGTTCTCCGATCATTCGATGCGAGCGACTTTCATCACCCGCCCTTGATAACGGTGCCAGCCTCGAGGAAGTGCAACGCGCCGCCGGTCATGCCGATGCCACGACAACGAAGCTTTACGATCGTCGCGGCTACAACCCAGAGAAGTTCGCAAGTTTCTCAGCTACTGAAGGCCCGCGTGTGAGAAAGCGGCCGCCTACCATCCTCGAGCGACCGACCCTCTCCTCGTCTAGCGTCTTGGTCTGGTGCAGTCCTTGGTGTAGGAACGCGCAATGATGTAACCCAGCAATCAGATGTCGATTGGATCGATGACAGACTCAACCACTGATAAGTATTCAGCCGGCGAACAGGGACTGGGGTATATCTATCAGGCGCGGCTGAACAAGGATGTGAACACGTTCGATCAGATGGCGCTCGCGCTGCACTACCACATGTTCCAGTTGGTGATCGTTGCGAACAACGGCCTTTATGGCGGCAGCAACGCTTACGTGCCCTACCGGGAGGCCCACATTAGGCAGGTCTTTCACCTGCATGGACAACCACAGGCATCAATCGCCTTCCTAGAGATCGACAACATCGCCGAATTCTTGCAGCGGAAAGCCAACGCGCAGAACCAGTCCGTGACACCTGTCAGCCCAGCGGTGGGGCCGCTTCGGAAGTCCCCTCCCGCAGGCGTGTGAGCCGGGAAATCATGACGCCGCCATGTTCGACCGAGAGGAATAGCCGTGCTTGATCTGGTAACGGCCGCCCGGTTCGACCGTCGCACGAGCAGCGGCAAGACCTGGCCTTGCCTGTTGAGCTGCGCGACGGCGGATGGGAATGAGCGGGAGGTCGTCGCGAAGTTTTCGGCTGGCTGTGAGCGCGGCGTTGCCCTCTGTGCCAATGACGGTGAGACATTTTCCCTGCTTGCTGGCTTGGTCGCCGAAGGGATGTGCTATCTGGCGCCTTCGGCTACGTGAGGTACACGCGATGAACAGAAAGGAGACTCGCATGACGCTCGTCGAAGCCATCCAGGCTCACGTCCGACTCCTGCCGCCCGCGCTCCAGCGTGAGGCGCTGGATTTCATCGCCTGGCTCGAGGCTCGTTATGGGATTGCGGCGCCTCCCGTTCCCGCCCCGTCCCCATCCTCCACCGAGGAGTTCATCGCGCGTCACGCCAACGCGCTGAGCGACGACTTCCCCGACGACATCGACGACTCTGATCTCGGCGAAGACACCGCACGGGAGTCGTTGGAATGAGCCGCTACCTGCTGGATACCAACGCCTGCATCGCCCTGATGAAGGAGAACGCCGGGGTGGTTCCCGTGTCCGTCAGGTGGGAATGGAGTCGCTGATGCTTTGCGCTCCGGTCAAGGCAGAGCTGTGGTTCGGCGCCTGCAAGAGCCAACGAGTTGCCGAGAATCAGGATCGTCTGCGCCAGTTCTTCGACGACCTGCCCAGCCTACCTTTCGATGATACCGCTGCCGAGCGCTGCGGCGAGATCCGCGCAACGCTGGCTGCCCAGGGTAAGCCTGTCGGTCCGTACGATTTGCAAATCGCCGCTATCGCCGTGTCCGGCAGCCTCACCGTTGTCACCGCCAACGTCGGCGAGTTTTCACGAGTCCCGGGCCTGGCCGTCGAGAAATGGCAGTCTTAGGAGAGTGCTTCCGGGCTGACCGAAGTAGCGAGGGTGCTGAAGCCCTTGCCGCGCTTGATGACGTGTTTCGGCCCGCGGACGGCATGCGCGGGGCTCGCGTTGAGCACATTGCCGATGACGAGCCAGTCGAAGAGCATCCGGATGGCGGCGAGCTCCTGCTTGACGGTCGGCTTGGCGTGCATGCGGCTGCGGTGCTCGACGTACGCGGCGACGAGCGTCGGACTGATCTGCGCGACGTCGCGGACGCGGCGCTGTTCGCACCAGGGGAAGAAATCGCCGACGGCTCGCGCGTACGCCCGACGCGTGTTCGGGTTGCGGATGTTGGCGGTGAATAACTCGATGAACCGCCAGGCCGCCCGGTCAATCCGCAGATGGCGCAGATGGACGCAGATGCGGGATGTCACCGGTGAAGACGAAGCGTTTGTATTCGAGGCGTGGCGCGCCGAAGTTCAGCAGAAGGCCGGTTTGGAAGCCTGTCGCCTTGAGGTAGTTGCTGGTCTGGGCCTCTTCCGAGCGGCCGAGCTGCCGCAGCGCCTTGATCCCGACGATGACCTCGCCAAAGCACACGAAGTCGACGCGATAGGAGCAGCGTAGCCGCGCTCCCTTGTACCCGACCGGCACTTCCGTCTCCCTTTCGAACGGGACGGCTCGGCTCTCGAACTCGATCGCAAGCGCCTCCTGGTAAACCGCCTCCAAGAATCCGTGACCAAGTTGCCGATGCACTTCGATTGCGGCCCCTATGATCGCATAGGTCCTCCGATCACCTCCCCGGCCCATTCTACTAAACATGGCTTAACCAGTATCCTCATTCAATCCCAGGCACCCCTCCTCTGCCGTCATCTGCGTCATCTGCGGACCAAAGCCCGGACCGGCTCCACAGCCTGACCTGTCCGTGCCCGCAAGCCCCCTGCCTGAGGGCAACCGCGCTCAGAATTCACCAGCGCCGGCGATCACGCGAAGCGTCGTTTCAGCCGAGGGTCGGAACCGCGAGAAGGCAGTAGCGGAGCCTTGGGGCGGCACCTGCTGTATGCTACCTTGCCGCACATGGAGAGCATCGGAGTCAGGCAGCTCCAGCAGAATGCGGCCGACACCGTGGATCGAGTCCGTCGCGGCGAGACCATCGAAGTGACCGTGCGGGGCCGGCCGGTTGCGAAGTTAGTGCCGGTGGGTGGCACCCTGCTCGATCAGTTGGAAGCATCCGGCAGGCTCAGGCGGGGAACAGGCGACCTGCTCGACCTGGGTCCACCCCTGAAGCCACGACGGGGCGTCGAGCTGCCGTCGGTCACCCTGGCGAGAATGCGGGCACGCGAACGCTGATGCTGTATCTGGATTCTTCGGCCCTGCTCAAACTCGTCGTGGCGGAGAAAGAGTCGGGCGCATTGCTGCGTTTTCTCAAACGCGAGCACGGCGAACGTGTTTCGTGCAGTCTGGTGCGCACCGAGGTCCTTCGCGCCACCCGCCGGCACGGTGCTGCCGCGCTCGAGAGGGCCCGGGCGTTGCTCCAAACCCTGCAACTACTCCAACTCGGCGATGCGCTTCTCGATGCCGCCGGCATGCTGGAGCCGTTGGAGATGCGCTCTCTCGATGCAATCCACCTCGCTGCCGCCAACCTCATCGCCCCCGAGCTTACGGCCCTGGTGACCTACGACAGGCGAATGGCACAAGCCGCCGTCGCCCTGGGCTTCCGGGTCGCGTCCCCTTCCTGATGTGACCGGCGCGGAACCCGACAAGTGGACTCCATTCACGAATGGTCGCAGGTGAGCGCCGAATCCGAGCTTGCGGCGACTATTTCGGTGCCGAAATGCCGGCCGTAACGCGAGGCCGCAACGCGGAGAACGGAAGCACCGTCGACCGGCAGCGGGGCTAGGTGCCCATACGGCGCAAGTGGCCGCAGATCAGGCACCGACATAAACCGTCAGTCGCGTTCCACGCGCGTCCTGCGCGGATCCAGTGAAGATTGAAGCGCCCGCCCTGGTTGTCCGAAGGGTTGAGCCAGAGCATGCGCTCGAAGATCGCGGCGGCCTCGGTCATCTTGCCGAGACGCCAGACGCAGGGGCCGTAGCCGCTCATGCAGCGCAGGAAGGACCGGTTGTCGATCCAGCCCCATGACAGTGCGCCGTCGAAGTTGGCGCCCAGCGACAACTCACCGATGCGCATGCCGATCTCGTAGTGCTTGATCGCGTCCTCCGGCCGGCGATCGAACACGAGGTTGCCAAGATGGGCATGGGCGTCGAGACAGCGCAGGTCGGCGTCGAGTAACTGCATCAGCAGCTTTTGGGCGCCGGTGAAGTCACCTCGATCCTTCAGATCATTCGATTGAATGATCGGGTCGCCGTCGGGATCGTCCGGATCGTCGCCGGGCAGCACCTGCTCCATCTCGTACTCGCGCCGCGGGCCGCGCGCGATGATGGGCAAGGCCCACTCCGGGAGAGGCTCGCCCTCTTCGCACCAATACTCCTCGTCGGGGTCCCACACGCCGTGGTCTTCGAGGCGTAGCGGGGTCAGCCCGAGCGCCGGGACGTCGATGTGGTGCGCGGTAATCTCACCCGAAAGGTACTCGTTCTTTGCATAGGTCCAGCGCTTGCGCGGCTGTACGGTAAGGATCTCGCCAGGAACGACGCGCCACAGTCCCGTGGCGCGCAGGGTGACCCTCCGAAGCTTTAGCGAAGGAGGGTCGAAAAGCAGGCAGCGCGCGGCCGTCTGTTTCAAGCTCGCGACGATGAGGTTCAGCGGCGCGGTCATCACGCTGGACCATTCCTTTCCATCTTTCGTCTCGCATGAAGTCGGGCATTCTGCAGCTTCCACAGCAACGCCGGCCATTGGCGCTGAATTCGTAGGCTTTCCGCGCTTGCGATTATCAAGAGCTTCCCTCGAACGACCTGTTCGCCAGGTGTGGTGGCACGAGGATATTCCAGCGCCGTTGCAATTGGCCGCCGGCGCGACGGCCCCCGAGGTACAGCGGCTGTTGCGGCTTGCGCTTCTCGAGCCTCGCCAGAAGTCGGCTGACTCCCGTGCTCACCTCCGGGTGCCGTTCGAGAAACCATCCGGTCGCCGCGTCCAGCACGCGCCGATCGAAGAGCTTGAGATACGCGTCGAGCAGGTCGAGATCGAGATCGCGGAATCCGGCGGCAGACTCGACGAGCTCGTCGAGGCCGCCCACCCACCAGGGTGCGGCGAAGCCGTCGACGAGCGTGCGTTCAGGGCCGGTCAGCCGGAGCGTTCGTCCGCGCCGATCGAGATCCACAACGCCGAACCCGGTGCGCCGCTTGCGGACTAATGGGGCCGGATGCGGAACCGCGGGCCACTCCATTCCGTCGATGCGCAGCGTGCGCCGCGGGTGCGCCGTGAAGTAGGGGAACTGGTGAAAGACGCTGTGCGCGTGTCCGAGCAGGTCCAGGGCACTGTGATAAGACAGAATGGCATCGGGTCGTAGCGCAGCGGCGACGAGATATGGGTCGGGTAGGAACGTGCGAGGGTCGGTGCCTATCGGAGTGACCGCGTAGAGCCCGCGTGCCAGCCGACGGAGTCGGCCGACCTCGGCATAGTACTTCGCCTGCTCGACGGCGCGCGCTCTCGAGTTCGGCCCGCCGAGCTGACGTTCCCAGAGATCCAGCGTGAGAACGGGATGCTCTTGGAACAGAAGGGCAGCGTTTTGAGTGCGCCTGCTAGCCATAACAGGGTGAATAGTACCCTATAACGGATTTAATCAGCAAGCCGCGTCTGGGTGTCCTCAAGCCGCCCGGCTCTTCAATGGAACGAAGCGGATCTCGACTCGCTTGTTGAGCGCGGTGGCGATGCGACGCAGCATCGCCAAGGAGTGGCCATCATAGTCGTCGTCTTCGAGACGCGAGATGACCGAGGCCGTCGTGCCAACGCGGTCGGCGAGCTGCTTCTGGGTGAGCTTCGCCTTGGTTCGCAGCTCGTAAACCTGACGGGCGACCTCGGCGCTGGCACGGGCTTCCTCGAGCTCCGCCAACCGCTCTGGTTGTCCAGCGAAGAACCGACGGTGGACGTAGTTGAGAGCGGCGGAAGTGCTCTTCTTTTTGGCCATGGGTTTAGTCCTCCGGTGGAACGAAGGTATGTCGCCGCGGATTGGCGTTGAACTGAACCTTCCGACGGGCGGCTTTCTCGATGTCCTTTGGCGGGACCGCTGCCTGTTGTTTCACCATGCCGTGCGAAGCAATCGCGGCCGTGCGCCCATGAAAGAAGTACAGCATTCGATAATTCACGCCGGCATGCTTGGCACGCAGCTCGTAGATGCCGTCGGCGAGGTAGTCGGCCTCCGGGCGCCGCAGCTCGTGCCCAAGCTCTCCGAGGCGATCGAGGCGAACCAGGCACTTCGCGCGCGCCGCGGAAGGAAGCGCCGCCAACCAGTCGACGAAGGGAATTGTTCCATCCTCCTCACGGAAGAAAATGACCTCAACTCCTGGCAACCAACGACCTCGATAGATCTTCGCAAAATTGCGAAGTCTTCGCAAGCAGTCTGATATCTCGAAGGGTGCCAGAAGGCGACGCACCACCTATTCGGAATCCAAACACTCGCCAAGGTCGGGGGCCGGGCTGCTCAACAACGCCCTTGGGCAGCTTCATCCTCGACGTCGCTTCGATGTCCCGAAAATCTGTCTCGCGAACTCCTCGTCCCAGCCGCGGTTGAGCTGGTAGTTGGCCTCGCTGCCGAAGCCGCGGAGTTGGTGCTTGAGCTCGCGGGGGAATCCGCGCAGCTGGTGCTTGGCCTCGTCGCGGATCTGACGGAGAATTTCCTCCTGTCGTCTTGCCATCTCTTGCTCCTCCTTATCGGTTCAAAACTCCCTCACTCTGAACTTAGGCCCCCGGGGCCTAAATCGCTGGTGCTTGGCAGCGCTCGCCAGCGGACGCGATCGCGCAAGTGGCTGATCTTGCGCTGAGATGCGCCAGGGAGCGCTGGCATCTCAGGGCTTGAGGCGCATCCCGCCTGGTCTGACCAGCGCAACCTCCGGGAAAGCCGACAGAAGCGCCGTGAAAATAAGCCGATTTCGCGCTTAGCGCGACGATTTTGAGCTGCAAATGGCCTTTGCAAGGAGACGCGTCGAATTTCGCCTTCCACGTGCTCTGGCCCAGCGCATCTACCTGGACTCAGTCGCGTTCCCATGCGCGTCCTGCGCGGCTCCAGTGAAGATTGAAACACTCGCCCTGGTTGTCCGACGGGTTGAGCCAGAGCGTGCGCTCGAACACGCCAGCGGCCTCGGTCATCTTACCGAGACGCCAGAGGCAGAGGCCGTAGCCGCTCATGCAGCGCAGGTCGGTGTCGAGCAACTGCATCAGCATCTTCTGAGCGCCGGCGAAGTAACCTCGGTCCTTCAAGTCATTCGATTGAAAGATCGGGTCGCCATCGGGATCGTCCGAGTCGTCGCCGGGCAGCACCTGCTCCATTTCGTACTCGCGACGCGGGCCGCGCGCGATGACGGGCAAGGCCCACTCCGGGAGAGGCTCGCCCTCTTCGCACCAATACTCCTCGTCGGGGTCCCACACGCCGTGGTCTTCGAGGCGCAGCGGAGTTAGCCCGAGCGCCGGGACGTCGATGCGGTGCGCGGTAATCTCACCCGAAAGGTACTCGTTCCTTGCATAGGTCCAGCGCTTGCGCGACGTCCCAGATGGGAGCGGCGGCTGGATCGCCCTTCGGCGGGCGTGCACGCCTTTTCCGGCGGCCGCTGCCCGTCCGGTTCGACTTCTTGCTTCGTCCCTTCATCGCATGGCTCTAGGCTTTCGGCGTTCTTCCGATAGGCAAGGGCCTCACCCGGTGCCGAGATTCCTCTACGATGACCACGGCGCCGGCGGCGAGATCCAGCTCGACGCGTGGCAAGACGCTGTCCAGGCGACGGATGACGTTTGCGGGCCGACTGTTTTGCAGTCGGAGAAGCACGACCTTGCCGGATGTGTCCTTGAGCGCTGCTGCGATCTCGCCGAAGTCGAGATCCGAGGTCACTACAATTCGGTCTTCCGACAGAGCCTTCGCGAAGATCTCGCCGTTCGGCATGCGGTGTAACCCTTGGTCGCGCAAATGGACGGCATCGTGGCCCTGACTACGCAGCCAATCCGCGACACGGATATCGACGCTCATGTCCACCAGGATGCGCACGGCCCTCTACGCGTTCTCCACACGCTCCTGCGCCAACCACGCCGCGTACTCGATGGCCTGTTGGATGTCTTCTCGTTGCAGGTCGGGGTAGCCGACGAGAATGTCGTCGAAGGACGCGCCATGCGCGATCTGGTTGACGATCACGGAAACTGGAACCCGCATGCCGCGAATGCAGGCCCGCCCTCCCATGATTTTCGGATCAAACGTCACTCGGTCAAACATCGTCACCTCCTCGGCTCGCCAGTGAAGATACCCGCATGCCCGCCGGTTTTCGAGCGGGCCGTGTTGATGTTTCCGTGGATTCTCGCGCAGCAAGAGCATGATCTCGGGCTTTTCGCGCGGAGTGGTAAGTGCGGCACCGTTGGCTGACACCTGGATCACCGACCTGACACCGAGGGCTACATCGTTCCCGAATCAAACGCGATCGCCCGGGCATATCCGGTGTGCGGCGAAGCGGCGGCGCTACGGAGGACCGACCGGCGATCAGGAGGCTACGGTGGACGAGGTCGGCGGCGGTTGAGCTGGTGCCTGGCCGCGTCGCGGTTCTTCGGAGGGCCTTGCGTGCGGCGGCGTGGGGCGGGGCCGCGATGCGGGAGACGAGGTGGTCTTAGCCGCGCTTCCGTGACACAACCAACGCTACGTTCGACCCACCACGCTTAGCCCAAGGAGACCAAGTATGAGTTCTGTCGCCGTCGTCGCCCTTCTCGCCCTGATCGAGTACATGGTGTTTTCGCTACTGACCGGGCGGGCGCGCCTGACCTACAACGTCCCCGCCCCGGCGACGACCGGCGACCCGACCTTCGAGCGCTACTACCGGGTGCAGCAGAACACCGTCGAGCAGCTGGTCGTCTTCGTGCCGGCGCTGTTCCTGTTCGCGCAGTACGCCAGCGCCTCCCTGGCAACGCTGCTCGGGCTGGTCTTCATCGTCGGCCGCGCCCTCTACGCGCGCGGCTACATCGCCGCCGCCGACAAGCGCGGCCCGGGCTTCGCCATCAGCTTCATCGCCAATGCCGTCCTCGTGCTCGGGGCATTGTTCGGCGCGCTGTTCGCCTGACCTACCGCGGGCAGCAGCGGCGGTGGGACGACGACAGCGGAGCGCCGCCGAGCCAGCGGTACCGACCACCGCCGTTCGCGGACGAGTACATCTGCACAGCGCGGGCTGGCGCCCTCAACCCAATGTCCGCAACTTCCCGTTCGCCCCGAGTAGGACACGTTTGTTCCGGGGGCCGTATCGAGGGGTCACACCAGACGTGCCTCGATACGCGCCTGAACCCTTCGATACGCCGATTGAGAAGACATCGGCTACTCAGGGCGATCGGGTTGTCGAGACGGCGCTACTCGGCACGAACGGTGGCGCACCGCTCCTCGATCATCCGGAACGTTCCTCGCGCCGTGCGCGCAAACTCGGAAATCGCAAGACAGAAGGAACCCGGCTGCCCCAGACCACCGGACCTCGAATGGACCGTCCGTGGATGACGGTTCGGCCGATGCAAGTGGTCGATTCGCTCGCGGCACCGTCTCGGCCCGGATGTGTCCGGCGCCCTCGCCGCGTTTCCCCTCGTCGTCTGCCCGCCGGTCCTTATCGATGCGTGTCGATATTGATTCGTGCATCGATACTCGTCAATGTAGGCACATGGCTACGCCAACGAGCGCCGTGCTCCCACTTTGTCCGACGGTGCTCCGGGGTCGCCTGAAGAAGGCCGACGCCGAGCAGCTTGCGCTCGGCTTCAGGGCGATCGCCGATGCGGGCCGCCTGCAGCTCCTCAACTTCATCGCCGCTCGGCCCTCCGGCGAGGCGTGCGTCTGCCACCTGACGAAACCCCTCGACGTCAAGCAGCCAACGGTGAGTCACCATCTGAAGGTCCTCTACGAAGCCGGCCTGCTTGACCGCGAGCGCCGCGGCACCTGGGTTTACTACCGGATCGTCCCGGAGCGCCTCGCGGCGTTGCGCGAAGCCCTCGCCATCGAATCCGGCTCGAACTCGCGGGCGCGGCGCGCGGCTCCGGCCGCGGCGGTCAGGGGAAAGCGATGACTGTCGCGGTGGCCACCTTTGGCATCCACCACGGCACCGCTTTTGCCGCCGCCATCGGACCGCTGGTGGAGGTGCCGGTGATGATCGCCCTCGTGCAGGTAGCGTTCTGGTTTCAGCGCCGATCCTTCGGAGCGGAACCGGGCCGTGGTTGAGGAGTAAGCGATGCAGACCGTTCTCTTCGCGTGCGTCCACAACGCCGGCCGCTCGCAGATGGCGGCGGCTTGGTTCAACGCCATGGCCGATACGAGCAAGGCCCGGGCGATCTCGGCCGGGACGGCGCCGGCAACTGAGGTTCACCCCGAAGTCGTGGACGCCATGCGCGAGGTCGGCATCGACCTTTCGGACGCACGGCCCACCCGTCTCACCGACGAACTGGCGGGCAAGGCGCAGATGCTGGTAACGATGGGCTGCGGCGAGGCCTGTCCGCACATTCCCGGACTGAGACGCGAGGATTGGCCGCTGAGCGACCCGAAAGGCCAGGCCATCGAGCAGGTGCGAGCCATTCGCGACGAGATCAGGGGCCGCGTCGAGCGGCTGCTGGCCGCGGCGGGCTGGCGCCGGCCCCGATCCGACTCCGACAGCAAGTGATCGCAATGCGCGGTCCACCGGACGCACGGTGGGGCGGCCGTGACACTCGCCGACACCGCCCCGTCGGTGGCGCTGCCCGGCGCCGATGACCGCCATCACGGCGCCGGCGCCGCGGCCTTTAACGGGAGCGACGCGGGCCCGTGAGCGGGCCGTTCTCGTTGCTTCATCCCACACAGAAACCGCTGCAGCGAAAACGGCCGCACGAGCGCGTGGTAGGCCGACAGGGTCAGGCAACTGGACACGACCAGCAAGAGGACGAACTTCGCCCACAGACCGAGAGGCAGCTGGAGCAGGAAGTAGCCCGGGATGACGATCGCGGCCTGATGCAGCAGGTAGACCGGAAACGCCGACTCGGTCAGGTAGTCCAGAGCCGGCGTCCTGAACGACAGCAACTGGCGACCCCAACCCAGGAGAGCGATCACAAAACACCACCCCGCAATCGCCGTCTGCGCGAGAATCACCGAGGGCGACGAGAACACCCTCAACACGCCGAGCAGGAGGATCACCGTCGCCGCTACGCCGATCCACAGCGCCCGCTTCCGCTCGCGATGCAACGCCGTCTCGAGGACCGGGAACCGCGCCAGCAGGAAGCCGGCAAGCAGATAGGTACTGTAGTAGGCAAAGTTGGCCCAATCGTCGACGAGGTTCTGCAAGCCGGGCCAGCGCTCGCGCATCGTCACCTGCACGAGCGCCAGCGGCACGATCGGCGCATACACCCAGAGCGGCGAAACCTGCCCCTCGAACCACCGGCGCGGGGCGCGAATGCGGACGAGGATCGGCAGGTACAGCAGGGTGAACGTCAGCAGATAGGCGACGAACCAGAGGTGCGCCCAGGTGAAACGCGTCGGATCGGTAAAGAACGTCGGAACGAACTCGAAGAGGGACTCCTCGAAAGGCGGCGCCGGCGGCAGGCCGGACGGAATGACCTGACGGAATCCCTCCTGCAGCTTTGGGTCGACGTAGAGACCCGTGTAGTTCGCGTCGAGGCCGCTGGCGAGCTCGAAATACTTGATCGCCGGCATGAGCAGCACACAGGCCGCCACCAGCGGCACGAACAACCGAAGGAAGCGCTCGCGGAGAAAGCCGCCCGTTCCCCGCAGCGACAGCGACGAGAACGCCGACCAGCCGGCGAGCAGGAAGAACAACGGCATGTGCCATAGCCCGATGAAGCCACACAGGATCAGGAAGGCGAAGGACACCTCGGAATTGCGAATGTGGTAAAAGGGCGCCGGGTTGAAGACCATCCCGACGTGGAAGAGCAGCAGCAGGTAGGTGGCGAAGACCCGCAGCCAGTCGATGTCGTAGCGCCTCTCGGTAATCGGGTTCATGATCACTCCTTCACCAACGCATCCCGGAGGACCTGCACGACGGTTCGCTTCGCGACGTCTTCCTCGACTGCCTGCGGGTGCGGATCCCACTTGCGGTGGACGGCCCAGAAGACGACGGTCTCGATGATAAGGCGTGCCGCGACGGCCGTGTCCGGCACCGCGCGGATCTTACCGCGCCGAATGCGGTCCTGAAGATACTGATCGAGGACCGCGATCAGCCCGCCACGCGCACCTTCGAACCACAGCGCCGCCAGGTCCGGCATGTCCGGGGCGGCGCGGTCGAGCAGCCTGAGCCCGTGGCGATTACGCGCCATCGTTTCGTACATCTCGCCGACGATGGCCTCGACTTCGCCACGCACGTCGGTCACGCGTTGCCGCGCCAGCGCCGTGCTCAAGGCCGCCAGCGTCCGATTCTCGGCCAGGCGTTGCCGTACGTATTCGAGCGTCGCCCCCGGTTCCGGCGACGGCACCGGGAGCGCCGGCGGATTCCGAAACGGACGTTCCGCGTCGGCGTAGCGGGCGACAAAGTCGAACAACGCCTCCTTGCTCTCGACGTAAAGGTACAGGGTCCCCTTCGCGACACCGAGCGCGTCGGCGACATCCGCCATTTGCGTGCGCCGGTACCCCTGCTCCACGAACACCCGCGCGGCGCAATCGACGAGTTGCTCGAGCCGGCCGGCGGGAAGGACGCGAGGCATGGCCCTTCTTATAACTGACCGACTGGGTCAGTCAAGCTTTTTCATGGCCAGCAAGCACATGCGCCGCTCGCCCGATGGACATCGGGCCCCGAGGCGCGCGACTTCTCCGCGCGGTGCGGCATCGGCGCGAATCGGAAATCAGCAACCGCGGGAGAAGAACCAGGCGACGAGCTTTCCCTCCGGTGTGTATGCCGGGACCCAGCCCCGATTCGTCACGGTCGGGGAGCCGTCCCCGCACGGGCTCGCACTCAGCACCTCGACGTGGAGCCACAGCGTCCCCGCCAGGTCCTGAACACCGAGCACGTTCACGGCATACTCCTGGCGTCCCTCGCGCTTCTTTGCCGTCGACCGCACCGGTAACCCCGCCCCCGGGTCCGACCACACCCAACCATCCCAGTGTTCGTTGAGATAGGCGAGGCGGTTGACCAGCAGGTCGGCTACCGGATGAAACGCACCGGCGTCCTCGCGGCGCACCCACCCGCTGCGGTGGCCGGGCAGCAGGATGCGATACCATCCGGCGCGCTGTTCTCGAACGATGGCCGCCTTCCTCTCGTACGTGTATTCCGCGGTCCGAACGTCCTGCGGCGCCGCGATTCGCGCCACGACCGGGGCGTCGGTCGCGGACTCCGCACGGGCCGCCACCGGACGGGTTGGAAGGCGCGGCGGGGGAGAGTCTGCCCCCGGTTCGTCGAGGTTCAAGACCGAGGGAAGTTCCAGGAGCCCGATAATCTCCGCGTCGGGATCCCCCGGCCGGGGCAAGCGCGGCCCGTCCGGGTCCGCCCCCGGATTAGCGACGGCGTGTGCGATGCGCAGCCCCTGCAAGCGGAGGAGAACTTTGTCCGCAGGCGTATCGACGAAGCCCACGACCCCGCCGCTCCCCTCGGCATCGAAAGCTCGTGAGCCGTTGCAGGTGTCGAACCAGAGCAGCGGCGCCGAGGGCTCCCGGCGGCTGGCAAAGACCAGATAGGCGTGACCGGTTTCGATCGACATACCGCATTCCGCCGAGGTCAGGGCCGTCGCAAAATGGGAGCCGGGCTCGATCCTCCCCTTGAAGGGATCGTCCAACGGCACGAGCGTAACCTCCAGACGCTCGCTGCCGATCGCGCGCGTCGAAGCCGCCCGCGCCAGAACGACAACATCGGCGCGCTGAAAGTAGTCGTCGATCCCTTGCGGGGCACAGCGGCAGGCGGCGGCGGGAGATCCGAGCGCTGCATTGGCCAGCGCGAGAATCGCGACCAGGCCTACGGCTCTCGTTCCGCCTCCGACCCGCGCGCGTCTTCGCCCTGCCCTCCCGGACGCGCGCCGCACCGCGCCCGAGGGCGGCGATCGCCGCGCGGCGACCGCATTCGCTCCGTATCTCAGCGCGTGCTTCGCCCGCAACCCAAAGCGAACAACCAGCCCGTTCGCCCCGAGTAGGAGCCCTTCCCCTGGGCTCCGTATCGAGGGGCGCGCCCCTGCCGAGCCTGTCCCTCGATACGCGCCAGAAGAAGGCGCTACTCGGGACGAACGGGAAGGCACTGCCCCTCCATGGCCTGAAGATCTCTTCGCACCGTGCGCGCAAACGCGGAAATCGTAAGTCAGAACCGCCTCCGCAGGCGTGGAAACAGGACGGGCGTCCGGTCCCGGTAGGCACGGTAGCGCGGTTCGTTTCCCCACCGTTGCTCCGCGCGTTGCTCCAGCAAGGGAACGCCGCTCACGTAAGCGAGCAGCACGTAGACAAAGACTGGCGATACCAACGTGACGTGTTGCCAGCCCGTCAGGGCCGGCATGGCAACGATCGCGATGCCCGTCCACAGCACGATTTCGCCGAAGTAGTTGGGGTGTCGCGACCACGCCCAGAGTCCCGACTCGATGAACCGGTCTCGGTTCGCCGGATCGGCGCGGAACTGGGCCTTCTGCCGGTCAGCCATGACTTCGATGGAGAAACCAACCAGCCACACCGCGACTCCCAGCACCTCGAATCCGCCGAGGGGCGTGGTCCGTGCGGAGGTCATCGCCGCCAGAGCGCACGCCAACGTCAGGACCACCCATAGAGCCTGCAGGGTCCACGCCAGGAAAAACCGCGGCACACTCGTCTTCACCCCGTCGAAGCGCCGATCGGCGCCTTCTCGCGAGATGCGCGCGTAGAGGTAGCTGCCCAACCGGAGAGTCCAGATCACGACCAGACCGGCCAGCACCAGCGCACGCGGATCCGGCAGACCACCGCGCAACGTCAACGCCACCAGAACCAGGCTCAGGTAGGTGACGCTACCAGTAAGGTCGTAGTACTTCTCGGTTCGGAAGAGCGAGGAAGGTACGAACACGGCCCAATTGATCGCGAAGGCCAGGATTACGCACACCGCAAACAACGATATGCCGCCGCACCGCGTGCCTCCCTGCCCTCCCGCCCATGCGATGGCGGCCGCAATCAGCAGAACAGGCGGGGCCGCCAGCAGACTTCGCACCTCGATCGTATTCATCAGCGCACCGCCGCCTCTGGTCTGACGCATATTCCGAGGTACCGCAAGGATCTCCTGACACCGCCTGCCGCACCCCCGGCTGCACGAGGGGCAACCCTCGTGGTTGCCCTGGTCTACCGACACGGGGGCAGGCACAAGGCCTGCCCCTACCGTTTGGGTGACACCGTGCATTCTCGATCATTTGTTCTTCACACTCCGCTCGCCCGTCCCGCGGCATGTCTGATCAGGTGATGGGGTGCGGGCGGCAGTGAGACGCAAATCATGCGCAGCCTTCTGGTCGTCGCACTGCTGGCAATGCTCGTCGCGCACGGCTGCAGAGCGGTGGAAGGTGAAGCAGGAGAACCTGCCATGATCGCCCCCACCGCCGACTCCTCACCGGGCAGTCCGGACCCCGACCGTCTCTCCCCACTGGAACGCGACCCCACGATTAGATAAGCGTTTCGCTCGCGTGAGCAGCGAGACAAAAGGGAGACGCGGCATGAGGGTCATCCTCCTCGGGCCACCCGGGGCCGGGAAAGGAACGCAGGCGGCATTCATCACGCAGGCTTTCTGCGTTCCCCAGATCTCCACCGGCGACATGCTGCGGGCCGCTGTCAAGGCCGACACACCGCTCGGACGGCAGGCCAAGGCCATCATCGATTGCGGCCGGCTGGTCTCCGACGACATCATCATTCGCATCGTCGAGGACCGCATCGCGCAGCCCGACTGCGTCAACGGGTTCCTGTTCGACGGCTTTCCGCGGACGATTGCCCAGGCCCAGGCGCTGCGCGACATCGGCGTAACCATCACGCATGTGGCCCAGATCGACGTCCCGGACGAGGAAATCATCCGGCGCGTCACCGGGCGGCGTACGCACCCCGGGTCGGGTCGCGTCTACCACGTCGTCTTCAATCCGCCGAAGGTGGAAGACCATGACGACCTCACCGGCGAGCCGCTGGTGCAACGCGACGACGACCGCGAAGCCACCGTACGCGAACGCCTCCGCGTCTATCACGAATACACCCGACCGCTGGTCGGCTATTACCGGGCCTGGTCGGAAAGCAGCGCAGCCGGCGCACCGAAGTACTTCAAGGTCTCCGGATTGGGCGGCGTAGAGGACGTTCGCGATCGGCTGCTGACGAGATTACGGGACTGAGGGGCCAGGCGGGGGATGGGGAAGACTGAGTGGTCAGTGGTCAGTGGGCTGTGTACTCACTCCCGCGCCCTCGGGTGTCCTTCCTTGACCCTGCCAGGTGCGGAAACGGTCAAGGTCGCGGCGCAGGGCAGCCGCTACCAGGCCGATGACGGTGACATCGTCGAGATAGCCGGCGACGAGGACGACGTCGGGAATCAGATCGAGCGGGTTTGCGAAGTACAGTAACGCACCGGCGGCCATGACGACGGTGCGCCACGGGACGTGCCGGTACTCGCCACTCGCCCAAGCACGCACGAGCGCGGCCAGCCCGGAAAGGTCCCCGGAGACTTCGCGCAGGACCTGGCGGTGGCGCTGCGCCTTCGTCAAGACGTCACGCACGAGGCTTGCGGCTCGGGCTGGGTCGCGGACGAGGCGTGCGGCCCCCGCGTTCAGTACCGCTTCCGGTGTCATCCGACGATCCTCCTTGCAAACCCTTGCGGGCGCCGCTTGCGCAAGCGTCCGGCGGCCTTCTGGCGCTTGTGCGCAGCATCGATGAGAAGCTGCTGGCAGCTCTTCGGTCGCGGCGTTCCGGACGCAAGCTGCTGAGCATAGGTACCGTCGGCGGCCATCACCCAGCCGTTGAGATCGGCAAGCTGCACGTCGAACACCTGCCGGAGCTCGGACCGCAGGGCCGGGTCCTCCACCGGCACCACCACCTCCACCCGGCTCTCCAGATTGCGCTTCATCACGTCGGCAGAACCGATGTAGTACTCCTCGTCACCGCCGTTGCGGAAGTAATAGATACGGCCGTGCTCGAGGAAGCGGCCGACGATGCTGACGACGCGCACGTTGTCCGAAAGCCCGGCAATACCCGGTCGCAGACGGCAGGAATCGCGGACGATCAGGTCGACGTGTACGCCCGCTTGCGAGGCCCGGTAAAGCGCCCGGACCACGTCGGCATCCTCCATCGCGTTCATCTTGAACTGAATAAGCCCCGGCGCCTGCGGCGAGTGGACCGTCACCTCGCGCTCGATGCGGGCCAGCAACGCCCTTTTCAAAGTCGTCGGCGCCACCAGCAACTTGCGATACTTGCGCTTCGGGCGATAGCCGGTCGTCAGATAATTGAACAGCTCGGTAAGGTCCTGACCGATCACGTCGTCGCAGGTCAGCAGGCCGTAGTCGGAGTAGGTCCGCGCGGTGCCGGCGTGGTAGTTGCCGGTGCCGATATGCGCGTAACGGCGCAAACCGTTGTAATCCTGCCGCACCACCAGAATGGTCTTGCAATGCGTCTTGAGTCCAACGACGCCGTAGGTGACGTGGACCCCGAACTCTTCGAGCCAGCTGGCGAACTGCAGGTTAGCCGACTCGTCGAACCGCGCCTTCAGCTCGACGACCACGGCAACCTGCTTGCCGTTGCGCGCCGCCTCGACGAGGTACTCGAGGATCTTCGAGTCGCGCGAGGTGCGATACAGGGTCATCTTGATGGCCCGCACCTTGGGATCTTCGCTGGCCTCGCGCACGAAGCGTTCGACGGAAGTCGGGAACGACTCGTAGGGATGGTGCAGCAGCAACGACCCGGAGTCGCGGACGATGTGAAAGATGTTGCGGGTCTCCTGCAACTTCGGATGGTCGGTGCAGCGGTGGGGCGGGTCGCGCAGCGCCGGCACGTCGGCGGTCGCGATCTCCATGAGAGCCCGCTTCGCCATCATGCCGACCACCTCGACGACGTCGGCGCGCTCGTCGAGACCAAGCTCCGAAGCCAGCATGCCGCGCCGGTGCGGGTCCATGTTCGGCTCGACCTCGAGCCGCACGATCGGCGCAAAGCGCCGATCGCGTAGTTCCGATTCGATCATTGCCACCAGGTCGTCGGCCTGATCCTCGTCGCGCTCCGTGTTGGCGTTGCGGATGACCCGGAACAGCTCGCACGAGTCGATCTCCAGGTCGGGAAACAGCAGGTCGAGGTTGTGCGACATCACGTCCTCGAGCGGCACGAAGCGCTGCGCGCCATCCACCCGCAGGAAGCGCGGAGTACCGGCCCCCACCGGCACCTTGACGCGAGCCATCGAGCCCTCGGGATCGCCGGGGTAGCGCACGGTCACCAGCAGGTTCAGCGACAGGTTGGAGACGAACGGGAACGGATGCGCCGGGTCCATGGCCTGCGGGGTCGCCAGCGGAAAGATGTTGCGGAAGTAGTACTCGCGGAGCGCCTCGCGCTCGCTCGGCGACAGCGCCCCGTAGCCGACCACCTCGATCCCCTGCCTTTCCAGCAGGTCGAGCACATGGTCGACGAGGCGGCGCTGCTCCTCTTCGATCTCCCGCACCAGAGCGAGGCACTCGGTGATCTGTTGCTGCGGCGTACGCCCGTCGACGGTGCGCTGCAGAATACCGGCGGCAACCTGCTGCTTGAGGCCGCCGATACGTTTCATGAAGAACTCGTCGAGGTTCGAACCGACAATGGCCAGGAACTTCAACCGCTCGAGCAGCGGCACCCGTTGATCGTCGGCCTCGTGCAACACCCGGCGATTGAAGTTCAACCACGTGAGCTCGCGGTTCAGGTAGAGTTCCGGATTGCGCAGATCGAAGGCGCCGCTGACGTGCGCGGCCTCGGTCACGGCAGTCCCCGCCGCCCCCTCGCATCCACCCTCCAACGCGTGGCCGCCGTTGCCCCCGAGCGGGACCTCGAGGGCCAACGAGGCGGAGGACGCCGGCAGCGGGTCGGTCATCAAGCTCGCAACGAATCCGTCTGTAATGCGTCTCGCCGTCATGACCGTCACAGCCGCATGGCGCAGTGCGCCGCACCGAGCAGGGCCGCCCGTGGATTCAAGACGATATTGACGCCGATACCGCGCATGCGATCCGCAAACCGCCCCTTCCCGACGAAACTCGCCATGAACCCTCCAGACTGCAAGGCCGGCAAAATCTTCGGTGCTATGCCGCCGGCCACCGCCACTTCTACGGCGAGACACTTCAAGGCCAGATTACCCGCTTCCGCCCCATATATGGCGCAGAAGGTATCCAGCGCCGCCACACACAACGGATCGTCCCCGGCCAGTGCGTGCCGGGCGACGGTCGCACTCGGATCGCCGCTTTGCAGCTCCTGCGCCAGCGCCGCGGGCTCGGGGGCGAATCCGGAGTCGCGCAGGAAGTTGTAGATGTTGTGGAGCCCGGGTCCGGACAACACCCGCTCGTAGCTGACGTGCTCCTCGCCCTGCTCGCGCAGGTAGCGCAAGAGCGCAATCTCGCGATCGTTGCGCGGCGCGAAATCCGTGTGGCCGCCTTCGGAGGCGACCGCCAGGTACCGCGCTCCATCCCAGATCAGCATGGCCTCGCCCAGTCCCGTCCCGGCGGCCACCACGGCGATGTTGCCGTTGCGGCGCGGACGGCCGGCACCCTGCAACGCGCAAAGGTCGGCCGCCGGCAACTCGATGACACCATAGGCGGTGCCCTGCAAATCGTTGAGCAAGCGCACACGTTGCGTTCCCAATCGCTCCGACAGCGCCGGTTCCGCGAGCACCCACGGCAGGTTGGTTGTTCGCAGGACGCCATCCACCACCGGGCCGGCAGCCGCAAAACAGGCGGCCGACACCTTCACCGAAGCGCTTGCGCCGAGAAACTCGGCCAGCAACGCGTCGAACGTTGCATAGTGCTGACTGGAGAAAGCCGCATCGCGTACCGGACGCAAGCGTCCGTCGGCTACGTCGAACAGTGCCAGCAGTACCTTCGTCCCGCCCAGATCGCCCGCGAGAATCACGCCGCCCCTCCCACAAGTATGGTCACCGCCGACACGGTACCAGATGATACCGCGCCCGGCGAGCGCCGCCGGGGTGACCCGCTCCGCGCCGTTGGCGAAAACGACGGAACCCGACGCCGACTCTTGGCCAACCAACGCGCGGGCCTGGAGACCGAACGAGCCACCCGCTCACCGCCCATCGAGTGCGCCGGCGCTTCTCAGCCACTCGAGCGCAAACGGCCACGGACCGTGTCCGGATTCGAGGTTTATGTGACCGTGTCCCTTCAAAATCCGGTGCCCCACCCCGATCGCGCGGGCGATCTCTTCCAGCTCCTCCGGACTGGTGAAAGGATCGTCATCGCTGCCGACGAGCAGGCTCCGGTCTGCCAGCGACTCCCACGCCTCCACCCGCAGCGGTGGCGGGAAGAAGGTTTCCGCCGGCTCGAACAGGAGATATGGCGACGGCGGCACCACGAGGAGCGCCGCCGTCACCCCGCAGGGTCCGCGCTCCGCAAGCAGGTGATCGAGCGCCCAACAGCCCAGCGAGTGCGCCACCACGGTGACCGGCCGGTCCCGCACCGACATCAACGCCTCTGCCAGCGCGGCTACCCAGGCGTCCTTGCGGGGCGCCTCCGCGTCGGGCAGGTCGGGGAAAAGAACGGGCACGCCGCGCCCCTCGAGTTCCGCCTCGAGCCACCGCTGCCAGTGACCCGGCCCCGAACCTCCGTGTCCGTAGACGATGACGATCATGGCTTTAACCGTAGCAGGGATCGACGCCCAATGCCCCGACGCCACAACGGCGCGAGGACTCCGAATTCCCGTCCTCCGCTTTCCCGCCCGGGCTGCATTCGGCCGCGGCCTGTGCCATGAATGAACCGTCCCATGAAGCCGCAGACCGCAGTCTCGCTGCCCGAGGTCGCTCGTTACCGCGTCATATTCGGCGACTGCGATCTCATGCAGGCGATGTATTTCGCCGCTTATTTCCGCCTGCTGGAGATCGGCCGGGCCGAACTGTTTCGACAGATCGGCCATGCCTTCCCGGATTACATTGCCCGCGGTCTGTTTCTCGCAGTCGTCGAAGCCAACTGCCGTTACCTGCGGTCGGCACGCTACGACGACGAATTGATCCTTCGCGCCGCCATCACCGAGGTGAAGCGCGTCACCCTGACGGTGACGTACGCCATCGACCGCGCCGACGGCGTGGCGATCGCCTCCGCGAGCACCCTGCACGCCGTACTCGATGCCGCCGGCCGGCCGCAACGCATCCCGCCCGGGATCTACGTCACCGTCTGAAGCACCTGGAGAAGCCGTGCCCAATCTACCTGCCTTCACACTGACCGACACCGCCGGCCACCGGCGCCGCTTCCCGTCGGGGCGTCTTACGCTCCTCGCCTTCATGAAGGCCGACTGCCCGACGTGCGTCACCTCGCTCCCGTTGGTCGACGCGCTGGCCGCGGCGGTACCCGCACCGGCCGACGTCTGGATCATTGCCCAGGATGCCGATGGCGGGCGGGCTCTCGCAGCCCACGGCGGCGGCAACCGCGCAGCGCTTGACGACTCCGCCCTGGCCGTGTCGTACGCCTTCGGCGTAGAGATCGTGCCGACGGTCATGTTGATCGACGGCGACGGCACCGTCCGCCGCAGCTTCGAAGGCTTCGACAAGTCCGACTGGCAGGCGCTCACCGCCGACCTTGCCGCGCTGGCCCATGGGCCCTTGCCGTCGATCGACTGGACGACCTACCCCGACCGCCGCCCCGGTTGCGGCTCCCGAACCCTCGATCCGGCGCTGGCGGATCGTCTGGCCGCCGAGGCCGAGGGCAGCCCGTTGCGCGCCCGGCGCATCGAGATCGCGGCGCACGACGATCCGTTCGAGTTCCTCTTCGATCAGGGCCTGACCGACGGCCTGCCCGTGGTGCCGCCGACGCCGGAACGAGTCCTGCGCATGCTCGCCGCTACCCGCCGCGACGCGCAGGACGTCGTGGCGATCGTGCCGCCGAACCTCGCCCCCGCCACCGTCGAGAAGGTCGCCATCAACGCGGTCATGGCCGGATGCAAGCCCGAGTACCTGCCCGTCGTGCTCGCCGCGGTCGAGGCGGTGTGCACCGACGAGTTCAACATCCATGGCGTCCTGGCCACGACCTACTTCCCGACCCCGGTGCTGATCGTAAACGGGCCGATTCGCGACCGTATCGGTATGAACTACCGGGGCAACGTCCTCGGCCAGGGCAACCGCGCCAACGCCACGATCGGACGCGCCGTTCAGTTGGTAATCCGCAACGTCGGTGGCGGGCGGCCCGGCGAGGTTGACCGTGCCACCATCGGCCACCCCGGCAAGTTCACCTGCTGCTTTGCGGAGTGGGAGGAGCGCAGCCCGTGGGACCCGCTGCACGTCGAGCGCGGCTTCGCCCGCGACGACAGCGTCGTGACCGTATACGCCGGCGGCGCCCCCACCGGGTTCATCGACCAACTGTCGCGCGACGGACGTTCGCTGGCCACGAGCTACGGCCGCACGCTGGCCGCCGTGACTCATCCCAATCTTTGCTTCCACGGGGAGATCGTCGTCGTCGTACCGCCCGAACATGTCGATACGTTCGCGCGCGACGGGTGGACCAAGCGACGCATCCGCGAGCGCATCCTCGAAGTTACCACGCGGCCAGCCGCCGCCTGGCGTGGCGACGCGGAGTGTGCCGAGGGCATTCCCGCCGCGTTTGCCGACAACCTGCCGCCCGACATGCCCCTGGCCAAGTTCATGAGTGCGGAGGCCATCACGATCGTGGTCGCCGGCGGCGAGGCCGGGAAGTTCGGCGCCTTCCTGCAACCCTGGCTGAGCGGCCCGATGGGATCGGTGATGGTGAGCCGGAAGATAGATACGACGGGTCGTTAGCTGCCGGTGGCCGGTGGCCGGCGGTCAGCCGGCAACCGGGACCCTCTAGCCGGCCCCGAGACCAAACCGCCGAAGGAGGCACGATGCAAATCCTCGATCCAACCGACGAACGCGTTCCGGTACGGCGATCGCTGACCGACCGCCCCGACGCGATCGCCGGCACGGTGGCGCTGCTCGATATCGCCAAGGCGCGCGGCGACGTGCTCATCGACCAACTGGAGAAACGGCTGACGGCGCGCCTGCCAGGCGTGGCTTTCAAGCACTATCGCAAACCGACCTTCACCAAACCGGCGCCGGCCGACCTGCGCCGCCAGATTGCCGAGGAGTGCGGCTTCGTCATCGAAGCCCTCGCCGATTGAGGGTCGTGTACGTCGTGCAGTGTGCACGACACGATCTGGTTCGAGAGCAACCGCCGGCCGGCGGTGTTCATCGCCTCCAGCGAGTTCGAGCAGGCCGCCACCGCCCAGGCCGAGGCCCTCGGCCTGCCCGAGGTCCGACGCATCATCGTCCCGCATCCGATTCAGGACGCCACCGACGACGAGATGCGGGCCAAGGCGGACGCGATCGTCGACGCGGTCGTGGCGGCGCTGGCGCGCTGAACTACTATCGCCGAAAGTCTGCGCACGGTGCGAAGAAATCTTCAGGCCATGGAGCGGCAGTGCCTTCCCGTTCGTCCCGAGTAGCGCCTTCTTCTGG